>JAGHDB010000145.1 GCA_021160155.1 Bacteroidales bacterium
ATCAGTATAGCCATAAATCCAACCAAAAAACCGTATATCCATTTTCCTTTTTCGGTTTGTGCTGCTGAAACCGGATCGGTAGCCATAAACACAATTCCAAATGCAAAACCACCCATAATCAGATGTTGCCAGAAAGGAATGGCAAAATAAGGATTGTCACCGCCGAAAATATTCAGCAACCCTCCCATTAGTAAAGCTCCGGCAATCCCGGAGATCATGATCTTCCAGGATGCGATGCCGGTATAGATCAGGATCGCTGCACCGATTAATATAGCCACTGTGGATGTTTCACCTATTGAACCCGGGGTGATCCCCAGAAACATATCCATGGCACCCGGCATCTTATCAATATGATGTGCTGCAGCCTCAGCCAGAGGTGTTGCACCACTGAACCCATCCACGATCCCATGCCCTTTGATCATGCCGGCAATCCAAACCCGGTCACCCGACATATAGGCCGGAAATGCAAAAAAGAGAAAAACCCTGGCCAGCAAAGCAGGATTAAAAATATTCATACCGGTCCCGCCAAACACCTCTTTACCAAACACTACCGTAAAGGCTACTGCCAGAGCCACCATCCAGAGAGGAGTATCAACCGGCAGAATCAGCGGAATCAGCATTCCGGTGACAAGGTATCCCTCATTAACTTCGTGTCCACGCACCTGGGCTACCCCAAACTCAATTCCGAGACCTACCACATATGAAACTACAATGATGGGAAACACTTTTAAGAACCCGAACCATACTCCCTGCCATGACCAAAAGGGAACCGATTCTCCGACAGCCTGGTAGTGCCAGTATCCCACATTCAGCATACCGAAAATAAGGGCAGGTAATGTGGCTAAAACCACAATACCCATGGTCCGTTTCATATCTATACTGTCGCGAATGTGCGTCCCTTTCACCGTAACCGTTTTTGGTGTAAACAAAAATGTTTCAAATGCTTCGAAAGTAGAGAGAAACATCCCCAGCTTTCCCCCTTTTTCAAAGGGAGGCTTGACCCGGTCAACCAATTTTCTTAAATGATTTGCTTTCATATCCACTGATAATTCTGTGGGGTTATTAACTCATTTCTTTACGAAGAATATCCAATCCCTGTCTCAGTATCTCCTGAACCTCAATCTTGGATGTACAAACAAATTCACACAGGGCCATATCCTCCTCTACCACCTCATAAATCCCCAATTGCTCCATTTTATCGATATCCTCGGCCAGAATGGATTTCAACAACTGTACCGGAAGAATATCCATCGGCAATACTTTTTCATATTGACCACTCAATACAAAAGCACGTTGCCCTCCATGAAGATTGGTATCAAGATCCCATTCACGTCTGGGTTGCAAATAGCTGAAAAAAGCCCTGGAAGCACTAAATTTCTTCAGGCCGGGCATGGCCCAGCCAAAAAGCTCGTAATGATCTCCTTCGGGAATAACCGATAAAAGCGAGTCGTAAAAACCGAGATACCCCTCTGTGCCGACTGAAGTACCGGTTAAAACATTTCCGCTGATCACCCTGGGTGAAACTTCTCCCTCACGGAGATTTTTATGAAGCAACGGCTGTACACCTGTTCCCATCAGGGTTCTGAAATAACGAGGACGTGAAATCATCGATCCGGCCACTGCAACAATCCATGTCGGATCCAAATGCCCCAACAGAAAAGTACGGCCAATCAGTGCCACATGTTGCGGAGAAACCGTCCATACGACCTCTCTTTTATTGATGGGAGCCACATGATGAATTTGAATCCCAACATTTCCTGCCGGATGCGGACCGGTAAAATAATGTACAGAAACCCCTTCAAGCCGGTCATACACTTTTGATGCGGTAGCACCGGCAGGCAATCCCAAATGCACGGAACCATCCGTTAATTTTTTCAGAGCCTCTATTCCGGCGGCAAAAGAATCTTTTTCGTCTCTTAATATCAATTCATAATCCGGGCCCAGGGGGACAGAATCAAAACCCGATATAAACACCGAACGGGGCCTCGTTCCCGGTTCAGCTATGATCCCGTACGGTCTCTGAATGATCGCCGGCCATAAACCGGCATGAAGAATCTGTTCTGTGATCTCTTCAGAGGATAATCCCCGCGGATCAGCCTTACGCAGAGGTTCATAGACCTGACTGTCAGCAACCTGAACAACTACTTCCAGAATTCGTCTTCGTGCTCCCCTGTTAACAGCCGAAACGGTTCCGGTCACCGGTGACACAAACAAAACGGAGGGCTGATGCTTATCGTAAAATAACGGCGTTCCTGTTTTGACCTCACGACCGGGTTTTACCAGTAATTTTGGCGTGATTCCTAAAAAATCAGGAGGTTTTACCGCGTAGAAGCCAGACTGCCCGGCATCCACAATCACTTTCTCAGCGCTTCCCTTCAGTTTAATGTCAAGGCCACGTTTGATTTTAATTACCTTTGACATAGCATTGGTACTGTTTTTGAAATGAACTACAAAAATAATCGAATTGTTTATTTTATAATAACATGAAAATATTTCCTTGTCTAATTTTTTTTATAAGCTTGTCTGTATCTAATTTTCCGGCCGGAAAATGTTTATCCCCAGAAAATAAGATCAATTATAACGCTTCTTCAGCAATTCAACAAGAAAACCACCCGGATTGGATTTACACTCCTGATATTCATTCGGTTGAGTTGTACAGAGAGGGCTGGGACCTGTCGTGGCCGGTCATTGACCTTCATAAAGAGATCCCCCTGATCCTTGAGTTCGATGATCTTTCTGGTGAAAACCCTACCTATAATTATACCCTGGTCCATTGCGATGCTCATTGGAACCCTTCACCCATTTTTCCGACTGATTACCTGTCGGGATTTCAGGAAGGAGTACTCCGTGATTATGAATTCTCCAGAAACACGCTGCAAGCCTATACACATTACCGGCTGAAAATACCTAATGATGAAATGAAACCGGTGCTCCCGGGTAATTATATCCTGAAAGTTTACCGGGATTACACTCCTGATGATCTCGTTCTGACCAGACGCTTTTTTGTGGTCGATTACCGGGTTGAAATTTCAGGATCAGCTCACCGGACTGAAAACGTGGCTTTCTTCTACACCCATCAGGAGGTTGATCTTACTATTGATCATCAGCACTTGCCGGTATCAGATCCCGCACGCGAATTAAAAGTGGTCATTTGTCAGAACTACAATTGGTCAAATGCCTTGTATGATATACCACCTACCTTTATAAATCCCGGAAAAATAATTTACAACTGGGATGAGCAAAATCTGTTTCCCGGAGGAAATGAGTTCCGGCATTTTGACACAAAAAATCTGAAATTTAACTCCGACAGAATTTCCCATATCGAATTTATTCGTCCGTACCGTCATGTGTACCTGCTCCCTGATCCCAACCGTTCTGAAACATCTTATGAATATCTTGAAGACCTGAACGGTAAATATTATATCCGCTGGGATGAAGGATCCGATTCATATCTGGATGCCGATTACGTGATGGTCCACTTCACACTTCCTTTTTCAGCTCCGATGACCGGCGGTAATTTTTATGTCTGGGGTGAACTGACCGAATGGGCTACCACACCACGCGGAAAGATGATTTACAACTTTGATAATCATGCCTATGAATTGATTATGAAACTGAAACAGGGATATTATAACTATCGCTACACATTTCAACCTGAACAACGTGAAACCAATAATCCCTCATTTATTGAAGGTAATCATTATGAAACCGAAAATGAATACCTGATTTTTGTTTACTACGCTGATCCCCGCCTGAGATATGAACAACTGATTGGCCAAGCCACTTTCAGCTCAACTATTAAAAAAACCACAAAACATTAGCAGAAGTTGTCATCTATTCTAAATTTGCATCCAGATGAAAACCTTTCATAATAAATGGTTGCTTGTCCTGAGTTGGATGTTGCTTATCCCCGCGGTAAAAGGATTCACACAGGGACAAATCGATACCCAGCAGAAAGTTTTTTTCCGCGCTGAACGAACCTTCTCCGGTCAACTCTGGTCAAACGGCTGGGCCATTAATTACCGGCAAACCTACCGGCGTGATGCCTTCCGAAGCTGGTTGCTTGATGCGGATGTAGCCAGTTTGCGGCACCCCAAGGAGTATAAAAGTCAAAGCCCGTACCAGGTTGGATGGGGACGGACCTATGTTTTCGGTAAACTGAATGAAGTATATCTCCTGCGGACTGGAGCAGGCTATCAAAAAGAACTCTTCAGGAAATTCGATCAGGGCGGTATTTCAATCCGGTATTTTGCCGGTGGTGGCTTCACACTGGCCTTTCTTAAACCTATCTATTATTATAAGGTAATCGGATTTAATACAGCCACCCTGAATGTCATCACCGAAGAATCCCTTTTCGATCCGGATTTTATGCAGAGCATTTACGATATTTATGATAAATACTCTTACTTTAAGGGATTTAAAGAGATGAAAATCGATCCGGGTGCGTTTATCCGGATGGGACTTTGTTTCGAATATGGTTCTGATGATAGAATTGTTCGTGCCCTGGAAGGCGGCGTGCAAATTGAAGGATATTTATTCCGGGTACCGATCATGGCCAGTACCCCTGCGCAAAAACTTTTTTTATCACTTTACGCCGGGTTCCGTTTTGGCAGAGTAATAGATACCAGAAATAACCTTTAATCAAATTTTGGAATATTTAATTTTTTTGTATTTTTAGTGCCTACAATTGAGGGGAAACGTATGCTATTTTTTGAAATTTTAAAACTATGAAAAACAAACATTTACTCTTTGCAGTTACTCTAGTTTTCATGACCGGTCTGACAGCCTTCTCTCAGGTGAACTCAAGTGTCTCCCCGGAGTTGACCGGCGATGGAGATCGGGTTGTTAAAAAATTGGATCCAATGAATGCAGCTAATTGGATCAGTGCCCGTCGTGTAAACCAATACACCGGAACCATTGATTTAGCCGACATCCTGCGAGCCCAGGAGCAGGTGAAAGCACTCCAAAGAAAGGGAGGTAATTCACTCGATATTTCCTGGACGGAGATGGGTCCAAACAATATCGGCGGCCGCACACGCACACTGCTGATAGACAAAGACAATACCAGTGTGCTTTTTGCCGGTGGAGTCAGCGGCGGTTTGTGGAAATCCACTACTTCAGGTTCCTCCTGGGAAAAAGTAGCCACAACTACCGGAGACCTCTTTGCCAACATGGCCATTTCTGCCATCGCCCAAACAGCCAATGGCGATATTTATTTTGGTACGGGAGAAGGAATGGCTTCATCCTTTGGTAGCAACCAAAATGAACATAACGGAGTAATGGGCCAGGGTATATGGAAATCAACCGATCACGGAAACACTTTCGAAAGACTGACTTCTACCTGGTCAACACCCGAATCCATGGCTACTTTCGTAATGGTAAATGACCTTTCCGCTGACCCGACCGATGGCAACCGGCTCTATGCTGCTACGGCCAACGGAGTAATGATGACCACGGACGGCGGAGCTTCCTGGGTGAATCCCATACCGGAAGCTACAGATTCAGCATGTGACGTGCAGGCCGGTCCGGACGGGACCGTTATTGCATGTGTCGGAGGCATCGCTTACCTTTCTCCAAACGGCGATCCCGGTACATTTGTCCAGATCTCTGAACCAAAAGGAGTTGAAAACGGCAAAATCGATGATAAAGATGTTGTGAGAATGAAATTCGCCTTCGCACCATCCGATCCCAATTACATCTATTGCCTGGCTGTAGGAACCTCATTTTCAGGCAGTAAAGTCACAGGTCACCCTTTGAGCAATGTGTACCAGTCAACCGATAAGGGACAAACCTGGAAGGTGATCGGACCGGGCGGATCCAATTACTTTCAACCTATATCTAATACAGGAGATTTTTCTGTGGCTATGGCTGTTGACCCTTCCAATCCGGATTTTATTATGCTGGGAGGACGTAATTTGTTCTCCTGGTCTTATGTTACGGGCTGGGAAATGATTACCATCGATGAACCCACCCAACTGGCCAATAGAGGATTCTACGTTCACCGGGATCAACATGTTATCGCTTTCGATCCTGCCAATACGGATAATATTTATGTGGGTACCAGCGGGGGTATTGCAGTTACAAATGATAAAGGCCTGACCTGGAGAACATTAAACAGAAATTATAATGTAACACAATTCCTTACTGTCGCATACTCTCCTACCGGTGAACTCCTCGGAGGTACCGTGGATAACGGCATCCTCTACATCGACTTTCAAGGTAATGACCCCATGTACGCACAATGGTGGGGTGGTAATATCTTCTCAAGTTTCCTCCAGTTCAGAAATGGAGGCGATTGCGAAATCTCTACACTCGATCCCTCTTTTAAATTCTATACTACTCCAGGTGGTACCATCCATAGAAGAATGATCATTGAAGACCAGATTTCATATCAAACCTATTATGGAACCGGTGGAGGTGGTGCATGGCTTTCTCCAATGTGCCTGTGGGAATCTTATAATGACCCGCTTTCATGGGATACCGTTCTTTTTATTGCCGACCGTGATTATGCTGCAGGTGAAACCATCGTAGCTGAAAGCCTGATAAAAAAATACCCGCTGACCTATACACTTGAAGAACCCCTGGCTATCGGAGATACCGTGAAAGTCCAGGATACCTATCAGGCTAGTTTGGCATTTGGTAAAGGAGGCAAGGCTTCGGTTAAAATGAACCGCCATCCACTGAGTGGAAAAGACAAATACCGCAACCAGACCTATACCATCCTCGACCGGAATACCCGGATTGGAGCAAAGGATAATACCATTGAGGTTGAATTCTCCAGTGATGCTTACTACCTGTTTGCAGCTACCTGGGATGATTCCGATCAGCATTATAAAATCTACCGGGTCTCCAACCTTCAAAATGCACGAGACAGGAGTACCACAGATACTTATACCGGCTTTGATCCGATTACGGGTGAAATCACTTATGTCGAAGTTACCGAAGAGATCGGCCATTTTGACCAGGTTGTGACCAGCCTGCGGGTTGACCCCACCAATAACGATAATGTTATAGCCACCCTTGGTAACTATGGTAATGAATCTAATATCTATCTGTGTACGACCGCAACCACAGCAGCCGATTCTTCAATGGCTTTTGTATCCATTCAGGGCAACCTGCCCCAGGCACCGGTATACGATGTACTATTCAACTGGAGAGATCATAAAGAAGTAATCGTTGCCACTGAGTATGGGGTTTACTCCACTAGCGATGTTTTTGCAAACCCGGTAGTCTGGGCCAGTGAAAACCATAACGGAATGGAGATTGTTCCTGTATTCCAACTTCGCCAGCAAAAATTTGAAAACAGCGCCGAATTCGGTGTTGAAAATCACGGCGTTATC
>JAGHDB010000160.1 GCA_021160155.1 Bacteroidales bacterium
CTCCCACCCGTCTGGGCAAAGAACTTAAGGTTTTCTCAGAACGATTAAAAAAACAGATTGACAGTCTGATACATATTTCCTACCCGGCTAAATTCGGAGGAGCAACCGGCAACCTGAATGCACATTATATTGCTTATCCGGATATCAATTGGGTAGAATTTTGTAATCACCTGGTAAATGAGGTGCTTGGCCTGAACCGCACACCCGTCACCACGCAGATAGAACCGTACGACGGGCTGGCTGCCATTTTTGATATTATGCGAAGAATTCACATTATCCTGATCGACTACGCCAGGGATATATGGAGTTATATTTCAATGAATTATTTCAGACAAAAAATCAGAGAGGGAGAAGTGGGCTCATCGACGATGCCACATAAAGTAAACCCTATCGATTTTGAAAACGCAGAAGGTAATCTGGGAGTGGCAAATGCCCTTTTAAATCATCTGAGCCATAAACTCCCCGTATCACGGTTACAGCGTGACCTGACTGATTCAACTGTTCTGCGCAATATCGGAGTTCCGGCAGCTCATGCGCTGATTGCATTTCGTTCTCTTCTAAAAGGAATGGACAAACTGATTCTGAACCCCACAGCTATTGAGCAGGACCTTGAAAACAACTGGGCCGTGGTAGCCGAAGCATTACAAACCATCCTGCGCCGTGAACAATACCCTAACCCATACGAAGCCTTAAAATCACTGACCCGGACCAATCAGGAGATCAACCGGGAGACCATACATGCCTTTATTAATCAGCTGGATATACCGGATAAGATCAAGGAGGAAATGAAAAAGGTAACTCCTCAAAATTATCTGGGTATTAAAAACCTGAAACAATAAACAGGGGATATATTTCCGTTTTCCTTACTTTATAGTTTGTTGCATATGCGATCATTCCTCAAAATTGCCCGTGAATACCTCTCCCCCTACCGGGGATATATCCTGTTGAATATTTCTTTCAACCTGTTGGGTGTCATTTTTTCTCTGTTCAGCCTGGTACTGATAGGTCCGTTTCTAAATGTACTTTTCGGTTTACAGAAACCCATTGATTCTTTGCTCCCCTGGTCGCTTAATAAAGATGTACTTGTGAATAATTTCAACTACCATATCGGACATTTGATTATTCAACACGGGCCACAGGCCGCATTGTTTGCCATTTGCGGATTGGTAATCGTGATGTTTCTGTTAAAAACCGGGAATATCTATTTTGCCAATTATTTCATGGCCCCGATCCGTAACGGAGTAGTCAGGGATATCCGGAACCGGATATACCGCAAGATCCTGGAACTTCCGATAAGCTATTATTCCCAGAAACATAAGGGTGATATCATGTCGCGGGTTACCCAGGATGTTCAGGAAGTAGAATGGTCAATCATGGCTTCTCTTGAGAAACTGTTTCGCGATCCGATCAATATGTTCATTTTTCTCATCGGGATGTTGTTGATGAGTCCCGGATTAACTGCTTTTGTATTGGTGTTGTTACCAATCAGTGCCCTCATCATCGGTCATATCGGGAAAAACCTGCGCAAACAATCCGCAGGCAGCCAGAAACAGATGGGTTACCTGATGAGTATTCTTGAAGAGACGCTGTCAGGATTACGTATCATCAAATCTTTCAATGCCGAGAATCATGCCGAAAAAAAATTCAGGAAAGAGAATCAGCTTTTTACACGAATTATGAACCAGATTACCCGAAGAAGAGAACTGGCTTCACCACTTTCTGAATTTCTTGGTTCTTTGGTTGTAGTCGGACTGATTGCTTACGGCGGCAACCTGGTATTAATAGATAAAGGCCATCTCAATCCGGCTTCATTCATCGCTTATATCGCCATATTTTCACAGATTCTCACGCCGGCAAAGTCATTCTCAACCGCCTATTATCATCTGAACAAAGGGCTTGCCTCCTTTGACCGGATCAACGAGATTCTGAACATTCAACTTAAAGCCAGGGAACTACCCGGGACACAACCGGTTTCAGCATTTCAACGGCAAATCATTTTTAACCGGGTCTCTTTCTCTTATGAGGATCAGCCTGTACTTCGAAACATTTCACTTCAGCTGGATCAGGGAAAAACTATTGCAATTATCGGAGCATCCGGAAGCGGCAAGTCGACCTTTCTGGATCTTTTGCTGCGGTTTTACGATCCCGATGAAGGATCTATCACCATTGACGGTACAGAAATAAGAGATTTAAATATCAAAGATCTGCGTGGATTATTCGGATATGTACCACAGGAATCGCTGCTTTTTAACGACGATTTCATTCATAATATTGCTTTCGGGGATCCTGCTCCTGATTTTGACCGTGTGGTACATGCGGCCCGGATAGCAGATGCACTGGATTTTATTGAATCGAAAGAGGATGGGTTTTATTCCATTATAGGTGACCGCGGGGCTAAACTTTCGGGCGGACAACGGCAACGGCTGGGTATTGCCAGGGCCGTTTATGCCAACCGGCCGGTTTTGATACTGGATGAAGCTACTTCAGCACTTGATAACGAGTCGGAAGCACGCGTTTATCTGGCTCTTACAGAGAACTTGAAAGATAAAACCATCTTATTTGTGGCCCATCGTTTATCAACCATCATCCGGGCTAATGAGATGGTATTATTTGAAGAAGGACGGCTGATTGACCATGGGACCCATGAGGAGCTTCTGAAGCGCAGTCAGGCCTATCGGCATTTGTACGAAAAAGAGTAAATTTATTTTTCAACCATAATGTACATAATGAAGATTAGATATAGAATAGCTGTTATTCTCATTTGCATGGGGAGTGGTATCTATGATTTATTGCCAGCTCAGGAATTTCCGCTAGATCCGGCTAAAGTAGTTGCTGCATGGAATTACCAGCAACTGGTATCAGAATTAGGGACCGGTAAAGAGATTGTAGATACGGCATACGGACAACCTTACCTGGCAGGATATCAGTATCAGCAAAAGTGGTTTGGCAAG
>JAGHDB010000203.1 GCA_021160155.1 Bacteroidales bacterium
CGTGATAAAAATTGGTGTTCAGCGGACGTTCATAATTCCCCGCTCTGAAAGTAGCCTGCAGTCCGGCATTGACTGAACCGAGCCAGGGACCGTCACAATTATAAAAGGGATCCCAAAGATAAGTGAACCGTTCCGGTGCCACCCCTCCCTGCCGGCCTAGTCCGAGCATATACTGTACCCGGTCAGAACAGATGGGTATCTGAAAGGAGATATTCTCCACCGGTGTTGTAGCCGGAGCAGTAACTTTTACCTGATATGTTAAAAACCCGTCAAATTCAAGATGACCGGTTAGCTCAAACCGGAGTTGGGATGACTGGGATACCGGATCAGACATGCTGAATTCTGCAGCCCATTCAACCACTCCCTCACTCTTTTTTGTAAAAGTAACTCCGGAGGTTTTCTCACTGAACAAACCATTTTCATCTTTAACCATGAAATCCATTGGGGATACCAGCAATTTTCGGCGGTGGGTATCAAGACGGGTCATCTCCTGGGTAAAGAAACTCAATATCTGAGCCGGCAAACCATCCGCTCCGAGATGTATTTCACGACCCAGGATTTTCAGTGTGGATCCTTCAACTTCTATCGGATTATAAGGCGGGATAATGCCATCATCTACTGCAATATCCGAATTCAGCCACCGTAATCTGGAATGTTTCCAAGGTTCATTATCACCACGATCAGGCAATATTCCCGGTTGAACAGTCAGCGAAAGTGTCACCGACTGAGGCTCCATCCCTTCAGGATGAATAGTGACCCGGCCGGTATAGATGCCAGGCGATTGGTTTTCTGCCACATCCACACCAAACCAGAGCGGTTGTATTTTTCCTTTTGGGATTTGTATAGTCTTGACCATCGTGATTTGATCCCAGTTGTTTCCCTCTTTATTAAAACAGGTAAACTTCCCGGCCGGGATCCGGTGACCGTCAGCTGTTTTTAAGCCATCGTATGTAATCTCCAGATTTGAAACAGATTGCCCGTAAGCAAATACTGCAATCTGAAAGGCAAAATATTCATTTTGTTGCACGGTATCCGACAGGCGATAGGTTAATCCCTTTTTAATCCAGCGATACGGAATGGCATCCCACATCCTGACCGGGTAATCGCGCAGTTCGGGAAACAGATAATAAGGTTTTACGGTGCCGGAACCTGCCGGGTAAAGCAGCCGGTTAATTTCTGACTGTGTGGCAATCACTTCCATCGGATAGAATGAATTGAATGAATTGATCGCCTCCATAGCCACCGGCCGGGCTTCAGGCAAACGGTCTCTTTTTAGCATCGTTTTTCGCACCCATGCGGCATCGGCCCGGTTAACCGGTTTGAGATAGGTGACCGTGGGATAATTCCGCCCTTTGGTCCGGTATGGAAGATAATAAAGATAGTAAGTGCCTGCACCGGTTACCGGTTGGAAAATGATGGTACCTGATTCACGCGTGATTTTTTGCAAAATGCGATTGTTGATCGGACTGCTTGAATCGGCTGCCGAATAAATCAGTACCTCTTTATCCTGCGGATTCACATCTCTGCGGCGCCAGGGGATGATACATCGGACCGCTGCCGCATTTTTTTTCACCTCTACCACCACCCGGTGGTTACCCAATGAATCGGCATTCCACCTGCCCGTTCGATACAACAGCTCCTGCCCGTGAGCAGGAGCTATAATCATATCACACAGCAGGAACAGTACTCCTACTATCCTTTTCATTTTTACAATCCTTTCTGATCGTCAAACATTTCACGAACCGCTGCTTCAGAGGGTCGGGGCGCCCGGTTATTGATGATCTTGCCATCCGGACCAATAAACACGTAAGTGGGAATATACCTGACTAAAAAAAGATCATTCATATTGGTTTCATCATGAAACTGGAACCAGGCAAAACCCTTCTCTTTTACCATCTTTTCCCAAGCCGGTTTGTCTTTGTCAACCGAAATACTCATGATGGCAATGTTCCGGTCTTTATAATCCTCATAAAGTTTAACCAGGGGAGGCATTTCTGTGATACACGGGCCGCACCAGGTTGCCCAGAAATCGATATACACGTACTTGCCTTTAAATTCATCCAGTGTGTGTGCATTACCTTCCATATCCACTACGGTAAAAGCCGGAGCCGGTTGACCGTTAGCAATTACTGCCCAGTCATCCACCTTTTTCTGAAGAGCCGCTTTCTGATCTGAATCCGTAGCAGTTGACAGGTAATCCTCTATAGCCGACTCTGCACCGGCAGGACCGTTGGCATCCAATTGTTGATCAATATTGCTGTAAATCAATTTCTCCTGCATTACAGGGTCGGTAAAGGTTTTCTTGATAAAATCAATTTTGGCAATTAGAAATTCGGGAGAACCCCAGACATCCCCTTTCAACCCGGCGGCTTTCTGGGCTTCTTCTGAAATATAATTATTCAGAAAACTCTGTGCTGCAGGCACTTCCATTAACAACGCATTATTCAGATCGAGTCCGTCTTTAAAAGATTCCCAGTCATCCGGAAGGATCACAGTATCCAGTTTGGCATAGTATTTATGACCTCCCGGATAATAGGTAAGATCTGAGATGTACCTGAACTGGAGAGCCAGATCTTCGCGTTCGGCAAACCCCTGATCAATACCTTCGCCCTCCACATACCCGTTAAGCAGATCACGTTGTACTTGCAGAAATGAGTCCCTGGCCGCACGAAAGGCTGCAGGCTCCAACAGATAACGGTCGCGATATCCTTTAAACCATTCACTTTGCATTTTGGATTTCTGCAACAGATAATCAGCAGTAGTGCGTAACTCTCCGTCAAACCCGAGGGTATTGTCGAAATCAGCAGCATCAACACTGATAATCAAAGTCTTACCAGGAGCCAGATAGAGAGAAGCCCGGTTTCTGTCAATCAGCAATGTGGCATTAACCGGCTTTTCTGATTTCAGGTCAAAAGAGAAAGTACCGTCTTCGGCCAGTTGCAGGGTGTCGGCTACCCGGTCATGTATCAGTCTGACTACCAGCGAATCGGCGTTGGTAATGGTGCCACTGAGTTTACAAATATCAGTGGCCTTCGGCTGACAACTTGCTAAGAGCGCCAACACTAAAGAAAAGAGAAAAACATTTTTCATTTTGTATGAAGATTTGGTGTAATTTATTTTACTCGTTTTATTTCCCAGTTATCCGTTCTGAATGGCCAGGCCGGCAGCCGGGACATATTGAACAGATTCGGTATATCGGTACTTTCCCATCCGAAACGGATAGCCACAGGATCGGGAATTTCATCTGACCAAACTACTACAGTGATTTTATCAATGACGGCTTTTGCTTTGTGAAATACCCGGTCTGCGCCGGCAATTCTGAAACAGGATAGTGTGTCATCCGGCGACCAGAGCCCCCCGCAAAAATGGCTGAAGTAGATCCGGATCTTTGATCCTTCTTTTTGATAACCCCGGTACATCGGTCCTGAATAATAAAGATTTTTCATCCCGTAATCTTTGGCCAGTGCCCATTGAGCCAGTCTGAACCCAACCGCTTCTTTATTGGGAGGATGTATGGTTTTCAGACTGCCAATATCCATGGTCACTACCATTCCGGTATGAGGCACGTGCTGATAGGTATAGGTCTGTGCCTCGCGGAGCAGACCGGTACTGTAATGATCCCGGTAGGTAAATGGAGCAATTTGAACAAAATAAAACGGAAAATCACCTAATCCCCAGTCGTGTCGCCAGTTCTTGATCATATTCGGGAATATCTTCTTATACAACTCCCCGTCATACCGGTTAGATTCTCCCTGATACCATATCGCTCCTTTGATACGGTATGGAATAATCGGATATATCATACCGTTATAAAGTGTGGTAGGCGTCTGGAAAAGAGCACAATTACTACAGCCCGGCATCGGGGCAATCGAATCAAAAGCTTCGGATTTTTTGGCCCTCCAGGCTCCGGCCAATGATTGCCCGGTTTTTTTACTGTTCTCAGGTTGGATTCTCAGATCGCTTTTTTTACCGTTGATACCTCCGATCCCACTGGTATTAGCTACTTTGACCGCCAGTATATTCCCCTTATGTTTCAGTAATCCTAGCGGGATCTCATATACCCGCGGAGTAGCCCATCCATATACTGAAAGTTGTTTTCCAACCAGCTTTCCGTTCAGATAGGTGATATCCATTTCATCTATCGGTCCGAGACTCAGAGTATTCACCTGGTCAATCCATTTTTTGGGCACTTTAAATTCAAGTCGGTAAGTTACCGTCCCTTCAAAATGGCCAATAGAGGTAGTCTCCCAATTCGACGGTACCGGTATCTCACTCCATTGCCCGTCATCGAATGCAGGCATCGCCCAGCCGGGAGTTGCATCTCCGGGAGAAAAATTCAATTGATCCAGCCATTGTTGCTGTTTCTTTTTATAAGTCTCCAGCTTTTTTTGATGAAATGCTTCCGGATCGGCATGCCCGGATGAACCATGAAAATAGGGGATTTTATCAATGTACTCCCGACTCGTCCAGGCTTCAGCCGGAGTGCCTCCCCATGCTGAAAAGATTAAACCTATGGGTACTTTCAGACGCTTATATATTTCACGTCCGAA
>JAGHDB010000308.1 GCA_021160155.1 Bacteroidales bacterium
ATTATAATGGATGGCATTTTATTTTACTAAAATCCATCGAAGCTACCGAAACCCGCAACTATGAGGGTAAGATCAATCCCGAAGAGATGGCCTGGTTGCAGAAAGATTTGGCTTCTGTGGCTGATACCACTCCAATAGTAGTTTCAATTCATATTCCCCTGATCTCCGGATACGCTCAATGGCTAAACGGAGGACTGGCAGTTAACGGCCGGGGGTCCGTCATTACAAACGGCAAAGAGGTGCTGGATCTGCTGAAAACAAAAAACCTGAAACTGGTATTGCAGGGACATCTTCATTGTCTTGAAGATTATTATGTGGATGGAGTTCATTTTATTACCGGTGGAGCTGTGTCAGCCAGCTGGTGGAACGGACCGCTCCGGGGTATGGAAGAGGGATTTTTACTAATCAAAGTATTCGGGGATGATTTCCAATGGTCATACATTGACTATGGCTGGACTCCGCATAAATAGTGCCGGATTAACCGATTATCTCATCCGTTGTTTGAGCCGCTATATCCGGCTCAAATCCACGTCCCCAGGCATAACGGATCAACTTTTGTTTTCGGATATAAAGATCCGGTTGACCGGTTAATAACCGGTCCTTTTTGAGAAGCAGTTTTTTGAGAATTTCAAGATACTCTTCAGGGTTGATTTTATCCAGTTCCCGGGAGATAATTGATTCACTGATCTTTTTTGTCCGGAGCATCATCCGGATTTTTACCCTGCCCCACCCGTTGAGCTTTAATTTATCCCGTACGAAAGCTTGAGTATATCTTGATTCATTAATGAAATCCTGTTTTTGCAACTCATTGATTACCTGAACGACCTGGTCATCTGTAAGATCCCAGGAGCGTAATTTCGCCTCCATGTCGAACAAGCAGTACTCCTTGCGGGCGCAAAGAGCCATGGATTTATTCAGAGCCTTTTTTTTATCCATTGTATATACGAATCATCCGGTCTTTCCCATGTATATCCTGACGCAGGATAACCTCCGAAAAACCGGATTTAAAAAGAGATACCACCTCACGACCAAAGTCCTCATTAATCTCCAGATAAATGTATCCTTTTTTAGTCAGGTATGTCGTGGCAAACCGGGCAATCGCCCGGTAAAATTTCAACGGATCTGCATCCGGAACAAAAAGAGCCTCAGGAGGTTCAAATACCGTAACCCGTCGATCCATCTCCTCCTTACGGGATTCCAAAACATACGGAGGATTGGAGACTATCAAATCAAATGGCCGGTTATCAGGCAACGGTACAGGATGCAGGATATCCATTCGGTTTACCTGTACCGGAATACGAGAACGGGCACAGGGCGCTGCGTTCATATCATTGGTCAATGTTAATTGAATGGCCCTTTCCGAAATATCGGCAGCCCGCACATCAGCTCCGGGAATATGGCAGGACAGGGCAATGGCAATAGCTCCCGACCCACATCCGATATCCAGTATCCGCAGAGGGGATCGGGTATGGTCTATTTGTTCGTTTTTATAATCATTGAGTATCCATTGCACCAGTTCTTCAGTCTCTCCGCGAGGAATTAATACTCCGGGTTCAACCCGAAGTGTCAATCCGAAAAACTCCGTAGTACCCAACACATACTGAACCGGCTCATGACGTTGAAGTCGTTCAATCCATGCTTCAAGCACACCGGTTTGTTCCGGTGAAATCTCCATTTGAGAGTCCAGTATAAAATCAACGGTTGACTTTTGGGTGATCTGTTCGAGCAGCAGCCGTATGACCGATTCGCTCTCCCGAGGATTATATATTCCTTCAAGAGCCCCCGTAACCATTGATGACAATCTGCTATTTTCATTATCCCGAAGTTTCCTACCTTTAAAAATAGAATTAATTACCAAATGTCGGATCACGAAACGTTCATGTCACGGTGTCTTGAACTGGCGCACAAAGGATTGGGCCGGACACATCCCAATCCAATGGTTGGAGCGGTAGTCGTAGCGAATGGTAAAATTATCGGAGAAGGATTTCATCCTGCTTCCGGTCAGCCGCATGCCGAAGTATTTGCCATCCGGTCGGTCAGCGAACCTCACCTGCTCACAAAATCCACGCTGTATGTCAATCTTGAACCCTGTAACCATCACGGAAAAACGCCCCCCTGCACCGAGTTGATTCTGCGCAGTGGTATTCCAAAAGTAGTCATTGCCCAGCAGGATCCCAATCCGCTGGTAGCCGGCAGAGGAATCAAACGCCTGCAACGGGAGGGAGTAGAAGTTATTACCGGTGTACTTGAATCTGAAGCCCGCTATCTGAACCGCAGGTTCAATACTTTTCATGAACAAAAGCGTCCCTATATTATCCTGAAATGGGCCGAATCAAAAGATGGTTTTATTGATATAAAGCGGACCGCCGGTGACGGGCAGTCTCCCGTTCGGATCACCGGGGGTTTGAGTCACCTGCTGGTACACCGGTGGCGTTCTGAAGAACCGGCCATTCTGGTTGGAGCCCATACATTACAACTTGACAATCCCAGGCTGAATACCAGAGACTGGGGCGGACCAAACCCGCTGAGGATCGTATTGACCCGGTCATCACAGCTTCTGGCTCCCGGCAGGGAAAATAATCAAAAACTGCATTTTTTCGACGGCACACAACCTACTCTGATCTTTTCACCACAACATTTTCTGTCCCAAACCAATCCCGAATATATATCCCTTAATTTCAGCCAACCGGTCTGGCCACAAATATTCAACGAGTTATATCAGCGTAATATCCTGTCATTACTGGTGGAGGGTGGAAGATACACCCTTCAGAGCCTGATCGACACCCATACCTGGGATGAAGTAAGGGTATTGAAAGGGGGCACTGATATAAGCGCCGGTATCAGTGCCCCTGCCCTTTCAATAAAATTTAAAGAAGAAACTCCTATAGGACAGAATATTTTTCTGTTTAGTGATCATAATCGTATCCCATGATCTGAGCTGCACTGAATACGGGCATACCTTTCGATACCATGATGTCATAAATCATCCCGTTGGTGCCGAAAAGCAGAGACTTGGCAGAATTATCCGGTATGAGTTCTGAAACCGTGATCAGGATGCTGAAAAAGTTTCATGAAGACAGATTGATCTTTATGAAAGGGAAAGGATTTAAATTGCCGGATTATGAACGTTTAAGGCACATCAGTGAAAAGGGGTAATATGTTGTATATCAACCTGCAAATCTCGGCGGGTGAGTAACCGGATCCACTGTTCACTCCATAGTTCACGATCGGCTTTCAATTTCAGGTGCCTGGCCAGAAACCGGTATGCCGCCTGACGTTTGTTGAATCCGTAATCATGAGATTCGTCCGCAAAATGCGCATTCTTCACCAGATCTTCTTTTCCATATAATCCGTATATATACCGGATAAAAGGATATTCCACATCAGGCGTGTTTCTGGTCCAGTCGCTCCCGTCAGAAATCAGCAGCATGGGTCGCGGTGCCGCCAGGGCGGCAATTTCCACATTATTGGATTGAAATCCTTTTGCCTGGTGGATGGGCATGCCGCTTTCGCAGACACATCCCCCAAAAAAATGAGCTGAAACCTGTACCACCGGTACCGATACCGCCACCCGGTCGTCCACTGCAGTAAGCAAAAAAGTTTGCGTTCCACCTCCCGAAGCCCCGGTCACACCAATCCTGGCAGGATCTACTTCTTTCAAACCAAGTAACCAATCGACCACCCGCATGCTGTTTAACAACTGGATTTGGAGAGCTTTGGGATCATGGTGATCAGCCTGCCGGTTATCACCGTAACCTACCATGTCATAGGCAAATACAACAGCTCCCATCCGGCAAAGCACCGCACATCTTTTTTGCATATCTTCACGAAACCGGCCGTAATCCGAAGGATTCGACCAATGGCCATGGGGACAAAGGATGCCGGCAAAAGGACCGTTCATATCCAGCGGTTCATAAAGGTTACCGGTGATCCATGAACCGGGATGCTGTTCTATGGCCATATTGATTACCCGGTATCCATTCATCTCATGCACCGCACCCCGTTGTACCACAGGAGGCATGGCAAGATGTTTTCTCAGGGGCTTTATGCCTGACCCCCTCAAGATCTGCCGCCTGACAGCCCGGGCTCTTTTATTCCAGTCGTGCCTTGAATGCAAAATTGCCTGCACACTGTCAAGATGACGTTTACCCTGCGCTTCGGTCCAGAAATTTCCGACACATAAATGATCCTGTGCCTGCAACGACCCGGGTCCAACCGGAACCATCCCGGGGAAAATCAAAAAAAGAACCATCCAGAATGTGAGGTGTTTCATTGTTATAACCGGATTTTACGAAAAAACACCAAATTACTATCTTTATCCAAAATCACCTAATATGAAACGATACTTACTCTTTGTCTTTCTGGTTATAATCACCTTGGGTCTTCAGGCTCAAAAGCTGACTGTTCTGCATACCAATGACCTGCATTCCCGCTTGCTCGGATTTGCCCCCAACTCGGATTATTCTCCCGAAAACACCGGGGATGATCAAACAATCGGCGGGTTTGCCCGGCTCGCCACCCTGCTCAAACGAGAACAGGACGGCCAACCTGAAAAAACACTCATTCTGGATGCCGGTGATTTTACGATGGGTACGCTCTTTCATACCCTAGAACCTACTACCGGTTTTCAACTCAGGCTGATGAAACTGATGGGTTATGAAACGGTAGCCATCGGAAATCATGAATTCGATTGGGGCATAGATAAACTGGGAGATATCATTGCCCGGTCGAGTGTCAATGGCACCATCCCGGTGATGCTGCTCTCAAATATCCGGTTTAACCCGGATAAAACAAAAGATGATTTGCTGGCCAATCTGATGGATCAGAGTGTCATCCGGAAATATGATGTGGTAGTGAAGAACGGTATCCGGATCGGTCTTTTTAGTTTGATGGGCAAGGAGGCTGCCCTGGTAGCCCCTTACGTGGCCCCGGCTCAGTTTACCGATCAGATCGAAACTGCCCGGAAAATGGTTCGACTCCTGAAAGAAAAGGAGCATGTGGATATAGTTATTTGCCAGTCACACAGCGGAGTAATCAAAGATAAAAAAGGAAGATGGACCGGAGAAGATGTAGAATTGGCTAAAGCAGTACCCGGTATCGATGTGATTATTTCAGGTCATACCCATACCACTCTCTTCAAACCCATTATGGTGGGAAACCAGATCATTGTTCAAACCGGATCCGAAGGACGTTATTTAGGCCGGTTAGACCTTAACTATCAAGACGGCACACTAAGTCTTGAGGATTATAAACTGATCCCTGTGAATGATGATATTCCGGGAGATCCATTAATCCAGAGAAGGATCGAAAAGCAGGAAAAGAAAATTGAAAAAGCGGTACTGGCTCCCTATGATTTCAAAATGGATCAACCCGTACTGGAAACCTCTTTCAACCTTACATTTAACCAGGAAATACATCCCGAGCAGTCGAATCTCGGACCATTTGTGGCCGATGCGCTTTTCTGGTATGCCAAACAGATCGACCCGGCAGGAACGGATTTCGGACTGGTACCCGGGGGAATTATCCGGGACAATATACTGAAGGGAGAAAAAGGCAAACAACTTCCGGCCGATCTCTTCAGGGTTATGCCGCTGGGTAAAGGAGTTTTTGAAGATACACCCGGTTATTCCATGGCCAGGGTTTTTCTGACAGGTAAGGAGGTTAAAACCGTATTGGATGTGATGTTGCTGGCCCCAAAGATCTCAAGTGATAATTTTGCCTTTTGGTCGGGTATCCGGTTTAAATACAATCCGCTCAGAATGCCTCTGGATCAAGTATATGAAGTAGCAATCGGTGATGATCAAAAAGGATATCAAACCATCCGGCTGAATAATGATACTACTCAACTGTATGGATTGATTACCAATGCCTATGTGCTGGAATTTATCGGATTAATTCACCAAATCACTAAAGGGATCCTGAAAGTAGTACCCAAAGATATCCACGGACAGCCTTATACCGATCTGAAAAAGAGCCTTCTTGACCGGGATCCCCGTCAACCGGGTGTTCAGGAAGTAAAAGAGTGGGCCGGATTAATTGCTTTTGCGGCACATCTTCCGGATCTGAATGGGAATGGCATTGCAGATGTGCCTGATTATTACCGTAAAAGCCACTCAACCGGTACAGCTCATGGATCCATAAATCCGGTATTATACCTGAAAGGCACTAACGGCATTTCCCTGATCCCCGCCATATTGTTAAGCGGTTTATTAACCGGCGGACTGATCTGGATTCTGTAAGAAATCATTTTTCCGGAGCCGGACGTTTTCGCCAGATCCAGACATCCTGTTCCAATGTCTTGCCGGGCAGATGCTCCAGGAGAATGAGTTTCCGGGTCCACTCCCGCACCCATTTTTCAGGATGAAAAGCAGTAAATATCCGGTGCCCCTCTTTCACTTGTCCCCGCACCACCAATTTCGCCTGATTAAATTGTTGAAGCTCAATAGTATTCATTTTCTCTATAAACGAATCTCCGTGAAGGGTCAGAAAGAGGATGCCGCCCGGTTTCAAAACCCGGTTAAGCTCTTCGATCCAAACCTGATGAGCCATCTCAGAAAGGTGCGTAAAAACAGATATCCCGTAAACCAAATCGAAAGTGTGATCTTTAAAATCCATGGGCGGAAGCAACCGGTTCAGTGAAAAAGAGATCCCCGGTAAATATTGCCGGCACCATTGAATTGAAAGAGGATTATAATCAGTACCATAATATGTTGCACCCGGTATCAGATCCGGCAGGTGCCTGATGATCCGCCCGGGCCCGCACCCCCAATCGAGAATCGAACCGGGAGATACCCCGGTATGGGGCACGACCAATCCGAGCAGCCATTCTGCCGTTTTCCGGCCATTAATCAGGTAGTGGTAATAATCCAATTGAAAAGACTCATACATTAGGTAATCCGGTGGTAACGGAATATCCGGATGCTCCGTCCTGAATGCATGATTAGCCGGCCATTTTCTGACCTTTACCAGGTAATATCGTATCCTGTCAAAAAAACGGATGAGCCTGACTTTTCTTAACCATATGGATATTCGAGATTTCCAGTTGCTCTTCATAGCAGGTAAAAATAGTATTTCTATCTTTGTATTACGGTAAAGATGCATTCACTTCAGGAAAAATATCATGTAGGTATCCAGAAAATGGTTCAATCTGCACACCGGATCGCAGAAAAGGGTTTCGTAACTTCCCAGGGAGGTAACCTGAGCTACCGGGTGGATGAAGAGGTTATCCTGATCACGCCCACTAAAGTCCCTAAATCCGAGATCCAGTTTGATGATGTGGTATTGCTTCATCCTTCGGGAGATATTTTATTTGCTGCAGAAGGTCGGAAACCCACCGGTGAAACCCCGTTTCACCTTGAAATTCTGAACCGGCGGCCCGATCTGAAAGGGCTGGTACATGCACATCCACCCGCCATTACAGCACTTGCCCTGGCTCATAGTAATCTACTTTCCAGACCTTTACTCCCAGAGCCTATTATTGAAGTGGGACCGGTATTAACGGTAGAATATCATGAACCACTTTCCAGAAAACTGGCAGATGCTTTTCTTCCGGTACTGCACCGTTCAAACGCTTTTCTGATGCTGAATCACGGGATTCTGCTGGGCAGCACAATTTCTGTGCTGCGTGCAGCCGAACTGCTTGAGATGATTGAAGCAACGGCACAATCTGCCATTCTGGCTCTTCAGGCAGGAGGGGTAAAGGAACTCTCTTATCCGGATGTTGCCCGGCTTGACCGTACGCTGAAAACCCGGAATCTTACTATGCCCGGGGCCCCGGGAGTCAACCATTCCCTGACGGATCTCTATTTCAACCCGTCCAAAAATCACCACGGAGAGTTGCACGAAAAAAAATAATAGCTACCTTTGCAGTCCCAACTTTCGTTGGTAGAGTTCTTTGGCCCGTTCGTCTAGGGGTTAGGACGCCAGATTTTCATTCTGGTAGCAGGGGTTCGATTCCCCTACGGGCTACTTATTATATCGATAACTCAGATTATACAACAGATGGCACATCACAAATCAGCATTAAAAAGAATCCGCCAATCGGAAAACAAAAGAGTACATAACCGCTTTTATGCCAAAACCACACGAAATGCAGTCAAAAAACTGCGCCATCTCACGGATAAAAAAGAAGCGGCAGAAATGTTACCCAAAGTAATTTCTATGCTCGACAAGCTGGCAAAACGAAATATTATCCACAATAATAAAGCCGGCAACCTGAAATCCAGCCTTTCAAAACATGTAAACAGTTTATAGCTTAAATATCCTGTTTAAAAAAGAGGGTGTACTGATAACAGACACCCTCTTTTTTTTTATCATTTTCAGAAATTATAATTCCATTTCACCGGTTGCAGTGCATCTATAATGATGTAATGGAAACATACCCCGTCACCCGGATGAAAGATCTGGCGGTCGAGGACCGTCCCCGGGAAAAAATCAAAAAACAGGGAGTACACAGTTTAAGTGACTCCGAGTTATTGGCCATTCTGATCGGTACCGGAACCCGCCAGGCCTCTGCCCTGGATCTGGCCCGTATAATATTGAAACAATGCCGAAACGACCTGCACCGTTTGGCCCGGTTGGGACTGAGTGACTACCGAAAACTCAATGGCATCGGACAGGCCAAAGCCATGCGCATCATGGCGGCTTTTGAGTTGACCCGCCGTCGTAAACAGAATGCACCGGTCAAACGACCCAAGATTCGCTGTAGCCGGGATGCCTACCAGCTACTTGAAGAAAACCTGGCAGACCTGGATCATGAAGAGTTCTGGATTCTGCTGCTGAACCGGGCTAATCAGCTGATCTTGAAAAAACGTATCAGCCAGGGGGGCATATCCGGCACCGTAACCGATGTCAGACTGATCCTGCGTGCGGCCGTGGAAGTGCTGGCATCCGGACTGATACTGGCTCACAATCATCCGTCAGGCAACCTTTCCCCTTCTGAGGCCGACCTGAAAATCACGCAAAAGATCAAAGATGCAGCCCGGATGATGGAACTGTCGCTTTTGGATCATCTCATCATCTCCGAACAGGGATATACCAGCCTGGCAGATGATAACCTTATGGGATAAATGATTTAATTCTTATCTTAATGCCAAAATCCCAATAGATCATGTTGCTGATTTACAGTCCTGAAATAAGCGCCCGCCTGCAATATACCGTTGACCTGGTTTTTGGCAAACTGCTGGGATTAAAGTATCAAATCACCAGTATGCTCAATGAACTCGAAAACTTTGAAGGGCCCCGTCTGGCTTATGCATTCAAACCGGTTGAAGGAATCCTTACCATTCCCGCTTCGGGGCTTCTCTTTGAACGAAACATTACAGATCAATCGACCAGGATCGGCAGGATGGATACCTGGGAGGGACTGCCGGTTTTTTTCGGGAAGGATATCCTGTCGGGAGTGTTTTATCTGGTATCGCGGTATGAAGAATACCTGCCGTTCGAACCTGATGAACATCAACGTTTTCAATCGGGTGAATCACTGGCTTTTCATTTGGGTTTTCTTGACCGTCCGCTGGTTAATGAATGGGTGATCAAACTGGGCGAATGGCTGAAAAGGGAGATTCCCGGATTTCCTGAAATAGTACTGCCCGAATACCGGTTCTTACCCACAATTGATGTGGATAACGCCTTTGCGTACCTCCATAAAGGCCTGATCCGTTCAATCGGAGGATTTAAAAAAGACTGGAAAAGTATGCAGGAGCGTAACCATCGTTATCAGGTACTTCGTAAGAACCAACCTGATCCTTATGATACCTACACGATGATCCGGGTTTTGCACGAAGAGATCCGACATCCGCCAATCTGGTTTTTCCTCCTGGGAAGTTACAACCGGTACGATAAAAACATCTCACCGGGCAGCAAATCGATGAGTCAGTTAATCAGGGAATTAGCAAAAAACGATCTTGTGGGAATCCACCCCTCTTATGCTTCTAATTCACAAATCAACCAAATCCGAAAAGAGTGTCAGAAACTTGAAAAAATTACCGGTCAGCCGGTAAGCAGAAGCCGGCAACATTATCTCCGGATAGAAATGCCCGCCACTTACCGCATACTGCATCATCTGGGTATCAAAGAAGATTATTCCATGGGATTCTCAGAACGTACCGGTTTTCGTGCCGGAATAGCCCACCCCTACCTTTTCTTCGACCTTGAAGAAAATAAAATGCTCGACGTGACCATTTATCCTTTCCAGGTTATGGATGTCACCCTGCAACATTATATGAAACTCACACCCGACCAAGCCATAGAGCACACCAAGCAACTCATTCTCAAAACAAAAAAAGTAGGTGGCACCTTCTGTACACTCTGGCATAATGAGTCGTTAAGCGAATGGAAAAACTGGTCGGGATGGACAAAAGTGTATCGTGAAATTTTACACGCTGCTTCTTAACCCCTCATCAGATGAATATCTGGCATTTACGTCATAAGGATATTAATAAAAAAAGGTGGGACCGTACGATTAAACATTCACCGAATGGCCAGCTGTATGCCTGGTCATGGTACCTGGATGCGGTAACTCCGGGCTGGGAAGCACTGGTCAATCAGGATTACTCAGCGGTTATGCCCCTTCCGGCACGTAGAAAACATGGTATCCATTATCTGTTTCAACCACTCCTTACCCAACAACTGGGCGTATTCTCGTTGCATCCGCCGGATGAAGTACCGGTAAAGGATTTTCTTAACCGAATACCTTCAAAATTCCGTTGGATCCAAATAACGCTAAACCAGAGCAACTCCGTATCCGGCAATGATTTCAAAATCAAATCGCATGTCACCTGTGAATTGGATTTGTCACCTTCTTACCACGACATTGCTGCACATTATTCAACCAACACCCGCCGGAATATCCGTAAAGCAAACGAATATCATTGCACCTATGAATCAAATATCCCTGTTGAAGAGTTTCTCCGTCTGCTTCATGAAGACCAGAGTCAGGGGAGCCGTATCCTGTTGTCAAGGTCTCATACTGAAACATTTAACCGGTTGATTCTGAGTTTAACAGATCACCAGGCTTATACTCTCCCCGGCATCAGGGATACCAGTGGCACACTGATTGCAGCTTCTCTCATCGGGGTGAGTCACAATCGTTTTTATTACCTGGCTCCGGCACAAACAAACACCGGGCGGGAGCAGCGTGCAATGTTTTATCTGCTTGACCGGTTCATCGAATCACAATCAGAAAGCACCGGATTTTTTGATTTTGAAGGTTCGGATATCGAAAACCTGGCCCGGTTTTACCTGGGATTCGGAAGTCGTAAAAAACATTATCTTTCGTTGCAAATCAACCGCTTCCCGTGGCCTTTGAATATTTTTTTCTTACATTTATCCGGAAATCTTTAAAACCATCATGATCAAGAACCTGGGCAGCCAATTCTCCCTGCTAAATCATTTTATGGCAGAAATCCGCGATGAAGTGATCCAGCAGGATTCTTTACGTTTCAGGCGCAACCTGGAACGAGTGGGTGAAATATTTGCCTATGAAATCAGTAAAACCCTCCACTATACCCCTACACAGGTGAGAACCCCACTCGGGTTCGCCGAAGTGCCCGTGCTGAATGACAG
>JAGHDB010000407.1 GCA_021160155.1 Bacteroidales bacterium
GGCACCAGATAATTGAAGAAAAATTTAATCATCAAAACTTACTGAAAAATGAACAAAAAGAGATTTAAAACTAAAAAGATGCTGCCAAAAATATTTTTGATTGCTATTATTTCTTTTGGCATGGTCCCGATATATGCGCAGGAAACATTAGTATTGTCATTGGACAGTGCCATAAACTATGCTCTTGATCACAACAAAAAGTTGATCAACTCAAAATTTGCAGTTGACGCGTCCGTTCAGAAAATAAAGGCAGCCATAGCCCAGGGGCTGCCGCAGGCAAGTGCAGTCTTGGATTACACAAATTACCTGGGCGCCGAGGCTCAATTGAAAATGAATCCTGCTGCGCCACCTGTCACCATCGAATTCAACCCCACCAGTAACTTCCGGGCCAGCGTAAACCAATTGATCTTTAGCGGGAGTTATTTTGTGGGATTAAAACTGGCCAAACTGGCCAATAAAGTATCTGAGCAAAACTATCAAAAAGACATTTTGGATGTAAAGGAACAGACCATACAGTCTTATTATATGATCCTGATCACCCAGAAGTTAATCAGTATTTTAAAAGAGAACAGGGCAAATGCTCAGATCACCTTTAAAAAAACCAATGATCTGGCAAACGCCGGAGTCATAGAGAAAACGGATGTAAAAAAACTCTCTGTCATGGTAGCTTCGATAGATAATGCCTTAAAATCAACGGAAAGACAATTGGAATTGGGCTATAATGTTTTACGATTGCAACTGGGATTAAAACCAGACCAGGCTATCATCCTTTCGACAGACCTGTCAGCTATTCAGAAAAAATATATTCAATCTGCTTTTCTGACAAATAACTTTAACATAAAAAACAATCCGGATTACCAATTGGCATTGTTACAAAACCAGATGGCGGAAAAACAGATCTCCTTAAAAAAAGCCGGGTATCTGCCTACGCTTGTTGCAACTTATTCCTACACTAAAAAAATCAAAAAGCCACACTTTGACATAACCCCTGAAAATATGGTTGGCGTCACCTTAAGCATTCCGATTTTGTCAGGCGGACAAAGACTGGCAGAAGTAAAACAGGCCAAAATAAACTATGATATTGCCAGAAACACAGAGGCTTTGCTCACAGACCAGTTAACCATGACGGAAAAGCAATTGAGGTATAACTACAACAATCTTCTGGAGCAATTTGAAAGTCAGAAAATGAATGTTGAAGTGGCGAAAGATGTTCTTACCAACATGAACAGGAAATACAAACAAGGACTGATTTCCAGTTTGGAGCTCACCAGTGCAAACAATGAATATCTGACGGCTCAATCAAACTATTACAGTGCAATGATCAAACTGCTGAATGCCGAGCTTGCTTTACTGAAAATAAACAATAACCTATAAACAACTATAAAAATGAAGACTTTAAGATTTTTAACGATGTCCCTGCTTGCAGTCATTCTGGTTGCTGCCACATCATGTAAAACAAAACAGGGAGAGAGTACTGCAAAACTGTCAGAAGAAATAATAAAACCGGTTACCGTAAGCACAAAAATCCTGAAAAAAACAACGATTACACGGAAAAACACATACACTGCCACCCTGCTGCCTTTCAGGGAGGTTAACCTTGCCCCGGCATCACCGGGAAAAATCGAAAAGATCGTTGTGGATGTGAGTGACAAGGTCAGGAAGGGTCAGGTTCTGGTATTCATGGACCGAACCAACCTCGAGCAGGCTAAAATTAATTTAATGAATCTGGAAACCAATTTCAGGCGTTTAGACACCCTGAAAAAAACGAATAGTATTGCAGAACAGCAGTATGATCAGGCAAAAACCGCTTATGAAGCTGCAAAAGCCAGCTATAAGTTCCTGCTGGATAATGCGCTTCTCAGAGCCCCTTTTGACGGAATTATTTCGGGGAAATATTTTGAGAACGGAGAAATTTATTCCGGGGCTCCGATTCCAACCGTTGGGAAAGCTGCTGTTTTATCCCTTGTGCAAATCAACTATTTAAAAGCGGTTGTAAATGTAGAAGCAGCTTATTTCCCGGTAGTAAAGAAAGGGTTGAAAGCTGAAATAACATCGGATATCTATCCCGGACAGGTATATACCGGCACCGTATACAGAAAACACCCAACGATAGATCCTGCCACCAAAACCTTTACGGTAGAACTCAAAGTCCCCAACAATAATCTGGATTTGCGACCCGGCATGTTTGCCAGGGTGAAATTGAATATGGGCCAGGCAAAAGCCCTCTTAATCCCTACCATTGCCATCATCAAACAGATCGGCACCAATGATAAATATGTATTTGTCAATAACAGAAACCGGGCCGAGAAAAGATTAATAAAACCGGGCCGGGTCTATGATGATCAAACGGAGATACTGAAAGGCCTCCGGGAAGGAGATGAATTAATCATTGAGGGACAAAACAAATTAATGGAAAACAAACCGTTAAGCATTAAAAATTAAATAAAACAGGAAAATCATGAGTTTATATAGCAATGCTGTAAAAAGACCGGTAACCACGATGATGGTTTTTATTGGTATGTTTATCTTCGGATTATATGCATATTTCCAGTTGCCGGTTGATTTTTTCCCGAAGATGGA
>JAGHDB010000271.1 GCA_021160155.1 Bacteroidales bacterium
GTTTATCATGGATGAAACGCAACAAGCCATCGTCACACAGTTTGGAAAACCGGTTGGGAATGCTCGTGTCAACCCAGGCTTGAAATTCAAGTTGCCTTTTATTCAAAAGGTTAAGTTTTTCGATAAGCGATATCTGGAGTGGGATGGTGAGGCCAACCAGGTTCCGACAAGAGACAAGAAATTTATTTTTGTGGATACTTATGCGCGCTGGAAAATTGAAGATCCGCTGCAGTTTTTCATTCGTCTGAGGGATGAGCGCTCCGGCCAGTCGCGCCTGGATGATATTCTGGATGGTGAAACCCGCAACGCCGTAGCCAGTCATGATATCATTGAAATTGTCAGGTCAACCAACCGCACACCGGTGATTGCTGACAGTTTGATGGAACAGTTGAATTATTTTCAGAAGATTAATGTAGGACGCGATAGCATTGAGCGTACAATTTTAAGAAAGGTTAATGAAAGAACGGCGGACCTGGGGATACGGATATTGGATTTTCGCTTTAAGAGAATGATTTATGTGCAGGAGGTTCGTGACCGGGTTTATGACCGGATGATCAGCGAGCGCAAACGGATTGCAGATCAGTTCAGATCAGAAGGTCAGGGGGAAGCGCGGATAATCCAGGGGAACAAAGAACGTGATCTGGCCAAAATCCAGTCTGAAGCGGCACGTGAAGCCGAGATCATACGTGGTAAGGCTGAAGCCGAAGCTACTAACATATATGCGGCTGCGTACAATAAAAATCGGGTATCACGTGAATTATACAATTTTGTCCGTACCATGGAAAGCTTCACGAAAGCAATGGATAGTAAAACCACGCTGATTATTTCAACCAGCAGTGATTTTTACCACTATTTACAGCAGATCAAGTAGAAAGGGAGAGCGATTCAGGATACAAATACTTATTTTATCAGAATAAGGCTTTGCACTCCGGTATAGCTCTTGTTTTGCATCCGGCAGAAATAGATTCCCGGGGCTACAGGCTGACTACTATTATTTTTTCCGTCCCAGGTGATCCGGTATGTTCCCGGGAGTTGGGTTGCTGCTATCAGAGTAGTGACTTTTCTCCCGAAATGGTCATAAATAGTGATTGTAGTGTATTCACTCTGAATTAATGAATAGGAGATTGTGGTGGATTCTGTGAATGGGTTAGGGTAGATATTAGTGAGGTTTGCAGAGGTGACCACGGGCGATGGATTCAGACCCGCACTACCTGCCAGTTCGCCGGCTACCATCACATCATCAATGTTCCATCCGCCCAGTTGACCTGATGCATTTGTTTCAAGTTCAAAAGTTATGGTCACCGAGGGGTTATGATCCGCAATTGCTGAAATATCGATGATATGCTCTTTCCAGTTGGCATCATCGTGTCCTCTTCTCGCGCTGGTCCAGACCACCTGGCCATTAACTTTAATTCTGCCGTAATCATTGATGCGGGTCTTCAGCCAGCGCATGTATTTCAGTCCGACGTCACTCAGGGCAGAGCAGTCGATCACCGGACTGCGGAGGTAACTATATACATTATCCTGGTACAACCCATTCCAACTGGTTCCCTGGTATGAATCCCATCCCATATCATTGCCCCAGCAATTTGATCCGGAGAAGGCTCCCTGAGGATCCCCGCCTTTTCCGGTGGGGGATCCGAGCTGCCAATCGTCGTGGTGGTTGGATGTTGTGCCGTATGTTGCGTGAGACCAGCCGTTGATACCTCCTTCAAAATCATCATAGAAACCGTGTACATTATTTAGTCTGAAACTCAGAACGGCGGAATAAGATTCTGTTGTAGTAAACGTAGCCAGAAAATTCGCTACATAGGCTGCCGGTGTGGATGCAGCAAGGGTTACTTCAAAAGAGATAGTCTTTGTTTCTCCTATCTGCAATTGGGGTAGCGAGCTGTTCTCTGAGGCGGTTTGAAAATAGGGATCTTCGGTAGAAACGGTCACCGACAGGTCATGCACATCTTGTCGTCCGTTGTTTTTAACCAGCAGGTTGATGGTGGCGGTTTCGCCGTTGTCCAGCGCTCCGTTTCGGTTGCCTTCGGTATCTTGTATTACAAGACCGGCGATGGCAATTACCGGAGCGTGTACTTCGGTTGTGTCATGTGCGGTAGTTACTGGTCCCACAGAGTCGTTAATTTGCAGGTTAAAAATAACCGGCATCCCATCCGGGGAAGCCGGGTCAACGGTAAATAGCAGCGTATCTGCAGAGGTGGATTGGGTTAATGGCTCGATGGTACCCAGGAAAAGGCTGTCGGATTGCAGGTGGAGCAGGGGATTAGTTGAAGAAACCCTGACCCAGGTTTTATGAGCGGTAATATTATTTTGGTTGGAGAGGGTGATTTGTATTCCGGGAGTTTCGTTCAGGTTAATGAATCCATCTCCGTTACCGGTGACATGGCCGGAGGTTTGATCTAAAACCACAACCTGCTCCAGTTGAAGCAGGGGAGCCGGTTGCAGGGCGACATCCAGACGGGTCAGGCTATCGGGCGAAACAGTAAGATCAAAGGTTTGTGTACGGTAGCCGGCTTGATGAATCAGTAGGGTATAATTGCCGGGTTCAAAGTACCGGTAGAATCTTCCGTATTGCAGGTCCGACTGTAACGGTTGCACTTTACCCTGGTTGTTAATAGATGGAACAGAAATGGTAGCTTGTACGGGCAGACCGGTATCTGCATCAGTAATAATCCCGGTGACTCCGGCGCGGTTCACCTGGCGGAGCAAGGTCATGAGCCCGTAGAGGTTTCGTTCAACCACTTCGGGAATTACGCTGGCATCCGGACTCTGACTGGTCCACATTTCGATGGTAAATGCCAGGGTGTTGTAAGTGGCATACATATAATCACAGTATTCTCCGGCAGTAAAATACCACCTGCCTCCCTGCCGCAGGGTATAATGACCGGTAGTGCCGCCGGCCGGGAAAGTCAGCGATTCGCCTATCAGGTTACCGAGGTAGATCATGGCGGCTGAATCGGGTGCGGCTTCATCGGTATGGGTCCATGAGTAAAGTACATATCGGCCGGAGGTATGATACGTGAGGCTCAGAATGGGTGGGTACTGTGAAACAAGATCGCGAATGGCCTGTGTTTCAGGTTCTGAGAATGGTACCGGGCCATGGTTACCTACAGCGGTGAACTCGAAACCGTAATTCCGGTTCAGGTCGATTCCGTTTTCGTTGGTTCGACGCATGGCTTCACGACCGTCAGGGTTAAGCAGCGGGACATACCATATCTCCATATGATCTATCCAGTTGGTCACCTCCGGATTGGTTCCGTAATTTTCAACCAGGTAATTGATTTGATACAAGGTGGCTTCAACGCTTAAGATTTCGTTGCCGTGATGGCAACCGATGATCAGGATTGGGGGTTCATCCTCGTCTTCATCCGGGTTATCCGAGATTTTAAGAGAACATATAGCACGTCCGAGTACGGAATGACCGATGGTGTCGAGACGGGTAATATCCGGATGGTTGTCAGCTATTTCAATCAATTCATCGATGGTTGCCTGGTAATCGTGGTATTCAGGACCTGTTTTATAACCCGGGCGGTTTTGCATCAGTTCTTTGAAACTGTTGGCGATGAATTCGATGTCAGCCTTTTTGATCTTCAGTCGGGCGATCTGGGCCGGGGTAGCCAATACATCAATATAAGTGCCGGGTTTCACGTTGTATACGTTTATCCCCTGTTGTTCAATGTTTTTAATTTTACTGAAATCCGTTACATGGATACGGTATAGTTTCTGCCCGGGTGACTGGGCATGAATTCCGGCGATAAAGGAGCCGAGAATCATTAAAAGAAAAGCAAAAATTGAGGCTTTCATGATTTTTTGAGTAATTAAAAAAAGACTTTAAGATAAAAAAATGATTTATCGGTTCATCATTTAAATAACAGGAAAGTGTAAAGTTTGTCATGATCCGCATACTTTTAAGTCTGTTTGTTCAACGATAGATTATTAAAATTTACTAATTTAAAAGATTAAAATATTATTTATTAATCTATTCCAATCTATGAAACCTTCAAGATTTTTTATCTCTTTCCTGCTAATATCAGTTTTTACTGTTTGTGTAAAATCCACATTTGCAGGTAATGGTACACGGA
>JAGHDB010000361.1 GCA_021160155.1 Bacteroidales bacterium
ATCCAGCACTTCCATGAGGATCCGGTGTGCTGTGCCATGTCCGCATCCCGGACAGTAACTCAGCACATTGTCAGTCATCAATTTCGTTTTTTTATAAACCAGATTTTCAGGTTTAATAATATCTTTTACTTCCATAATCAGCTACTTAATTAATTGATCGATCATTGTTTCAAGAACCTCTTCAGGAGAGGGAGTCATTCCACCCATACGGCCGAAATGCTTCACCGGTATCTGGTCATGTACTGCCAGACGCACATCTTCAATCATCTGTCCGGAACTTTGTTCCACACATAGGATACCTCTGACCCGGCCGGCCAATTCCTCCAGTATTTCAACCGGGAAAGGGAAAAGTGTAATGGGGCGAAGCAGACCGATCTTATACCCTTGTTCACGACCTAATTGCATGGCTTTCTGACTGATACGGGAGCTAGATCCATAAGCTACCAATAAATAATCGGCATCTTCGGTCATAAATTCTTCATAGCGGACTTCTTCTTTGCGCATCCGGTCGTATTTTTCCTGAAGATGGATATTATGCTTCTCCTGGCGAGCCGGGTCCAAATCCAGGGAAGTAATGATATTGCGTTCCCGATCGGGTGTTTTTCCGGTAGTAACCCATGACTGGTCAAATTCGGTTAGCCTGGGTCGCTGGGGTTTAAGTTCAACCTTCTCCATCATCTGACCAATCAGTCCGTCAGATAATATCATAGCCGGATTGCGGTATTTAAAAGCCAGGTCGAAGGCCAGAAACACAAAATCAAACATCTCCTGTACCGATGCAGGCGCCAGAACGATCAACCGGTAATCACCATGCCCTCCCCCTTTGGTAGCCTGGAAATAATCGGCCTGTGAAGGCTGAATGGTTCCTAACCCCGGACCTCCGCGAACTACATTAACAATCAGGCAGGGCAGCTCAGCTCCAGCAATATATGAGATTCCCTCCTGCATCAGACTGATTCCCGGACTGCTGGATGAGGTCATAACTCTTTTCCCGGTACCGGCAGCCCCATACACCATATTGATTGAAGCCACTTCACTCTCAGCCTGCAACACTACCATTCCTGTTCGCTTCTCAGGACGTTCAGCCATAAGGTACTCCATAACTTCTGACTGGGGTGTAATCGGATAGCCAAAATAGGCATCCGCACCGGCCCGTATTGCTCCTTCGGCAATGGCCTCGTTTCCTTTCATTAATTTCAATTCGTTCATTATCCTCCTCCTTTTTATTCGGATACTTTAACTTTATAAACCGTAATTACCCCATCCGGACAAACAATGCCACAATTGGCACATCCGGTACACGCTTCAGGGTTTGCCATGTATGCATAATGATACCCTTTGCGGTTCACTTCTGTGGACATAGCGATTACCTGTGTGGGACAGGCAACGATACAGAGCTCACACCCTTTGCATTTTTCAATGTCCACTACAATCGCTCCGCGAACTTTAGCCATATCTGATAAATTATTTTAAATGATTAAGTTGTATGGTTTATTTGGATCCGGGATAATCTTTATGAAACAATTTCAACCGTTCTTCCAACAAAGGGAAGAGTGATTTATGTATTTGTGAGACACAGGCTCTCATCCCTTCGGTATGCGTACTGCCCGAGATCGCAAGTGAGATACCACTGATACCATAGGGTAATAAGTTCCGCATCAGTGTATCTCCTTTCATCCCCGGGTAAGAAATAGTAAAATAAAACCCATCCCCTACCGGTAAATCGATGTCGTGATCATATACAATTTTAAATCCGTTCTCCTGAAATACCCGTTTCATAAAATTGGCACGCTCAGCATATTCCCGGGTTCCCTCCACAAAATTGTACTGCCCGTCATTACTTGCCTTCAACATAGCTGCCAATGCATATTGAGCCGAATGATTAACACCCGATGATAAGGCGTATAGCGCCCCGAAAATCATGGAATATCCAAAGCCATCCGATGTATAATAACGTTTCAGATCGGGATATGTTCTTGAAAAAAGCTTGTCGCCAATGACCATTGCTCCTACCCGTTCTCCGGCGAATGAGAAAGCTTTGGAACTGGAAATCAGCAATAACCAGTTATCTGTATAATGGCCAACTGTAGGCTGATACGGGGGAACACCGGGTTGGGAATAATCTTTCCTGAAATCCATCCCGACATAGGCCAGATCTTCAATGACAATAACATCGTATTTTTCAGCTAATTCACCGATAGTTCTCAATTCATCCTCGGTAAAACAGATCCATGCGGGATTATTAGGATTTGAATAGAGTACCGTACTGATTTTCCCTGTTTTAAAATAAGACTCCAGTTTAGGCCCCAGCTTTTCCCCTCGGTAATCATACACATCAAAAGATTCGTAATCATGACCGAGTACCCGGCATTGTTGTTTTTGAACCGGAAATCCGGGATCAATAAACAGGGTTCCTAATTTGTTACGGTCAGAACGATTCGCCACCATGAATGCAGCCATAGCACCCTGCATGGCACCAACCGTAGGAATGCATCCCTCCTCACTGACATCCAGATCCAGAAACAGTTTGACAAATCTCCGGATTTCTCTCTTCAATTCCGGCACTCCGTCAATCATGGGGTACCTGGAGGCTACTCCGCGACGCAGAGCCAGAATTTCAGCTTCAACTCCCACCTCGGGCGGCTCCAGCCCGGGTACCCCCATCTCCATCCGGATATATTTGGTTCCGGATTCGCGTTCAAGCTCATTAACCAGCTTAACGATCTCACGTATAGAGGCCCCCGTAAGATCGTCCAAACCAGAGGCTTCGATCAACCGGTCAACTAATTTATGAGATACGGGCGTTTGTTTCATTTGTGCAAATTATCACTATTTATTCTAATACAAAATGATTACAATCAACTTTCATTCAAATGTGTCAAATTGTGTCCGTCTAAAGTTTTATATCCATGTAACAAGTTGGCTGTTAGGCAAGAATGGACGGGAACAATCCCCACTATCTCTCCCGGTTGCAGAGATGAAATAACCTTACCGGGAGCCTCAATCACGCCGTGTTCCTGTGCCAGGGATACCACAAAAGCTTCAGGAACCGGTTCGCTCCATCCCGATTCGGTTAATCGGACCATTTGTCCGTAAACCTGCCGCCCGTTTTCTGTCAGATACTCTTTTGACAGATGTACTGCACCACCATAGATTACGGCCTGATTTCTTTTGGGGTGGCACGCAACTACCGGGCAGGCAACCACCCCGGCAATCTGAGAAAAGTTACAGGTTCCCAATTTTAATTGCATTAAATCATAGAAAACAAAATTCCCGGGTCGTACTTCATCCACATGAGAGAACTCCGGCACCAAGCTACAGGAAGGCGTATCCCCGACCGACCGAACCAGCAAACCGGATACGGGCTCAAGTCTTTTTTGAAGCCGGGTCAGTATTTTTGAAGTATGGTAAAATATCTTTATGACTTCTTCCCTGGAGCGGGCATGATAGGTATGACCTGCATGAGTCAGCAAACCTTTTAATCTCAGATTTCTGGAAATTGCAATCTGATGCACGAGGTGATCTACTGCAGAGTAATCATCAGGATCCATTCCGGTGCGATGGTATCCGGTATCGATTTTGATATACAGATCAACCGGTGCGGAGAGAATGTTGCTCAGACTGTTGACTACCTTCTCCGACTCAACCAGTAAGCTCAGATGGATCCGGTTTGCAAGTGAATTAATAAGTTCATTCTCAAGTAAGTTTACCGGGAATGCTACCAGGATATCCCGCCATCCCCTGTGACTGAAAAAGTCAGCCATCTTTAATGAAGATACCGTGATGCAGGCAACTCCGGCTTCATGGAACCATCCGGCAATTTCGGGAGACTGGTGCGTTTTGAAATGAGGTCTGAAAACCACACCTGAAGCAGTAGCTTTTTCAGCCATCCGGGAGATGTTGGCTCTTACCACTGATTCATTCAGCAGGTATGTCGGAACAGAAATAGTCACGATTAAAAAAGGCGGACTAAACTCAGACCGCCTCCTGTTTTATTAAAAATCTTTTTTTAGCAAACTGACCCAGGTCTTCAGCCTGGGAAGGGTTTTCTCAGGTTCATTGTCGTGATCAAGCGGCAATCCGACAAAAACACCGTCCACCAGGGCTTTTGATTCTTCAAAATGATAATCATCCGGCGAAGTTTGCCCGATCAGTTTTGCTCCGGAAGTCTTTAAATGTTCAGCAAGCACCCCCATATCATCCACAAAATGCCGGCCGTAACTTACCTGATCCCCCAAACCGAAAATAGCACAGGTTTTTCCATGCAGATCCATTTTGTGTAACCGGGTTAAAAAAACATCCCAGTCGTTATTCCCCTTATCATGCGACCAGTTATGAGCACCTATGGTGGGTCCGCCAAAGATCAGGTGGTCAAATGTGGCAAGATCCTTTTCATTAACCCGGCTTACCGGTAATAACACCGTTTCATTTTCTCCCCACTCACGAGCCAGCATATGAGCTACTTCATCGGTGTAACCC
>JAGHDB010000034.1 GCA_021160155.1 Bacteroidales bacterium
GATCACATATTGCGACCGGTAACTGGCTACAACCGGGGAGATTTCAGGATTATGACCCTGGTTGACCAACATCAGATGAATAGTACCCGGCGGGAAATGGCTGATCACCTGCCTGAGTATAAAACTGGCCTGAACTGCATGAAAAGGAGCTATGGAATGGTTCAAATCCATAATCTCCAATTCAGGAACCTCCGTTTTTAACCGGCCTTTTAATAATCCGAGATAATAATCCTGTTGGTTCCAGTCACTTATGCAGGTAACTAGCGGCATTCTGATGACACTCTTTAGTTCTCCCGTAGAATCCTTATTTTTACCACGTAATCCGGGTTCAATCACAGTCGGACAGGCCAAAATTAGTATTTTTAAACCCACTATATGATAGAAAAGACCATTAAAATTCAAAGCGTTGATCCGCTAATACTTTACGGGCCCAACAACCAGAATCTCGAATTGATCAAACATTTCTTTCCGCATGTCAAATTAATAGCCCGCGGAGACGAGTTAAAAATCAGGGGGTCTGCGGATCAGATCGCCGGATTTGATCAAAAAATGGCAAAAATTTTTGATCATGTGGCACATTACAATTATTTGACTATTTCAGATCTTGAGGATCTTCTTTTGGATAACGGGGCAACAACAAACCAGGCAGGGAATAATGAGGACGTACTGGTATTTGGCACCGGAGGAAAACCGATTCGCCCCAGGACATTTCACCAGCGTGAAGCTGTAGCACTTTACAAGACACATGACCTGTTGATTGCCACCGGTCCGGCAGGTTCAGGCAAAACATATATTGCAGTCACACTGGCTGTCAGGGCATTACGAAACAAAGAGGTCAAACGGATCATTCTCAGCAGGCCGGCAGTAGAATCCGGCGAACATCTGGGATTTCTCCCGGGAGACCTGCGTGAAAAACTGGATCCGTACCTACAACCACTTTATGACGCCCTGCTGGATATGATTCCCGCTAAAAAACTCCAGGAGTTCATGGAGCAAAATATCATCCAGATTGCACCCCTGGCATTCATGAGGGGAAGAACGCTTGAAAACTCTTTCGTCATACTGGATGAAGCCCAAAATGCCTCGATCAATCAACTGAAAATGTTCCTTACCCGTATGGGTGCCCATTCAAAATTTATTGTGACCGGGGATTTAACGCAAATCGATCTGCCTGACAAAAACAGATCCGGATTGCTTCATGCCAGTGAGATACTGAAAAATATCGAAGGTATTGCCATTGTACCATTTGACCGGAATGACATCATCCGGCATCAATTGGTTGAAAAAATCGTGCGGGCCTATGATGAGGGTAAAAATGAACCATTCAATAATGAAAATGATTAAACTCGAAAATATTTTTCACCAAACACTTCATTTCAGATTTTATGGCACAGGCTGTTGTTAAAACAAATTTCTCACTACCCGGCCAAACCGGCAAATACCAGGGCAAAGTAAGGGATGTATATACCATTCGTGATGAGATCCTTTTGATGGTTGTTACCGACAGGATTTCAGCCTTTGATGTAGTTCTACCCAAAGGTATTCCCCACAAGGGACAGGTACTCAACCAGATTGCTTCTAAATTTCTGGATGCCACGCAGGATATTGTACCGAACTGGAAGATCGCATCACCCGATCCGATGGTCACTGCAGGTTACCTGGCCGCTCCCTATCCGGTAGAAATGGTAATCCGCGGCTACCTGACCGGTCATGCCTGGCGTGAGTACCGTTCAGGTAAACGATCCTTATGTGGGATTCCGTTACCTGACGAGATGGTAGAAAATGAGCAATTCCCCGAGCCGATCATTACGCCAACTACCAAAGCTCAAGAGGGACACGACGAGGATATCAGCCGTGATGAGATCATTCGAAGCGGACTGGTATCAGAGAAAGAATATGAGCAGCTTGAACAATATACGCGGGCTCTTTTTCAACGCGGAACGGAAATGGCGGACGATATGGGACTGATCCTGGTGGATACCAAATACGAATTTGGGAAAAGAGACGGTAAGATTATTCTTATCGATGAAATCCACACTCCGGATTCAAGCCGGTATTTTTATGCCGATACCTATGAAGAGCATCTTGCCAGGTCAATACCGCAACGTCAACTTTCAAAAGAATTTGTCAGGCAGTGGTTAATTAACCATGGTTTTCAGGGGCAAAAAAGGCAAACTGTTCCGGGAATGCCGGATGAGTTTATCCTCGAAGTTTCCGACCGATACATTGAGCTTTATGAACAAATCACCGGCACTCCTTTTCAGAAGAGTGAAACCGGCGATGTGACGGATCGCATCCAGACCAATATCCTGAATTTTCTCCAATCCCGATGAGCCGGTTGCGTTACCGGATCGGCTACTGGGTATCTCTTTTGGCAGGTATTCTGGCCTTTCTGCTGATATTGGTTTTTGTCAGTCTTGATCCTGAACGGCCTGAAACCACAGCCACCCTTGCCGTGGCAACTCTGATGGCCATCTGGTGGATTACCGAAGTCATCCCGCTGGCAGTCACCTCATTGTTACCGGTTGTTCTCTTTCCTGCTTTGGGTATCATGAATGGTAATGCGGTCTCATCCACCTATTTTAACTCCGTCATTTTTCTATTTCTCGGCGGTTTTATGGTTGCACTGGCAATGCAGAAATGGAACCTCCACCGCCGTATTGCACTCAGGATCCTCCTGGTTACCGGAACCAGCCAGGCAAGAATTCTGATGGGGTTTATGCTGGCTACTGCTTTTCTTTCAATGTGGATATCCAACACGGCCACCACTATGATGATGGTGCCGATTCTCATCTCTGTAATTTCAGAGTTGGAATCTCACAGCCAGGAGAAACAGTCAGGTGGATATCCGACCGGATTACTGCTGGGCGTAGCATACAGTGCCTCTATCGGCGGGATGATGACTCTGGTGGGTACTCCGCCCAATCTGGCTTTTATCAAGATTTACAGTATTATGTTCCCGGATGCGGCTGAAATCAGTTTCGGACAATGGATGATTTTTGCTATGCCGGCAGGATTAGCTTTTTTTTTGTTTGCCTGGGGATTTATCTTTTTCCGGTTCAGGAACCGTCATCAGGGGAAACAGATCATAGAAAAATCAGAACTGACCTTTCAATACCGTGCATTGGGCAAACCGGGTTTTGAAGAGAAAGTGGTATTAGCGGATTTTATTATCCTGGCTCTCCTGTGGCTGACCCGGTCGGATATATCGATCGGACAGGTAACCATTCCGGGATGGTCATCCCTGTTTGCTCATCCTAAATATCTAAACGATGGCACCGTAGCTATGGTGATGGCCATTATCCTCTTTCTGGTCCCCTCAAAAAATGATCCGGGGAAACCTGTTCTTGACTGGAAAACCGCCCGGGGTCTGCCCTGGGGGATTGTCTTGCTGTTTGGCGGCGGATTTGCTCTCGCAGGCGGATTTAAAGAGTCGGGGTTATCATTATGGATGGGTAATCAACTGCAATTTGTCGTCCGGTTTCATCCCATTCTGGTGATCGGTGTGATTGCTATTTTCATGACTTTTCTAACCGAGCTGACCTCCAACACAGCCACCACTCAAATCATTCTGCCTGTTTTAGCAGGACTGGCAGTGGCCAGCCATACCAATCCCCTGTTGTACATGTTGCCGGCCACCCTATCCGCATCCATGGCATTTATGCTGCCGGTAGCTACGCCGCCCAATGCCATCATTTTCGGCACCAACCGCATCCGGATCTCCCAGATGGTGCGTACCGGCCTGATAATGAACCTGGCCGGCGCTGTTATTATTACTACCACCGTCTATTTTATGGCCCGATGGATTTTTGGTGTAACCTGATCAATTTTTCGAAGACTAGAGAAAAACCACTATATTCGGAGCCTGATCATTGCTTTTTTTGAATATGATTAAATAGTACTACGAGAAAATTAACTATTTTTTTTCGGTGGGAAAAATACTTCAAGCAACTTTCCTGATTTGCCTGATTGCGTGGACGGCCTATCCGGGTCATGCCCAGTTTCAGCCAACTCCCGTACAACGTTCTACCAACCAGGTTGAACTGAACGGACGGATGTTTTATATGCATGAAGTTAAAAAGGGTCATACCCTTTATTCCATTTCACATGTATATGAAATCTCCCGGGATAGTATCATCGCTTATAATCCCGTTCTCAAAGGCCAGCCCCTGAAACCGGGAATGGTCCTTCGTATTCCGGTGGTTGAGCCGGTTGTCCAACAACCCGTGAAGGATACCAATTATCTTTATCATTGCATCCTTAAAAGAGAAACCTGGTTTTCCTTATCACGCTTTTACGGTATTAGAGTTTCTGATCTAAGAAGAGCCAATCCCGGATACCGGTGGGGATTACCCACAGGTGATACCCTGAAGATACCGAAACAACTGATTACCCACACCGAACTGATCCCGCAAACAACTCCCGATGAAAAGACCGTACCACCCGACTCAACTAACCCTGAAGGAGTCACCAAATTGCACAACTCGTTACGAAAACCGGTTTTCAATAATATCTTCATTGATAAACCATCTCTGGAAATAGCGCTGATCCTGCCATTGTATCTATCTATTAATGAC
>JAGHDB010000027.1 GCA_021160155.1 Bacteroidales bacterium
CTTCTGAAGCGATCAATCCCGACAGGTCCAACGGTACGACAGTGGGGATCATAGCTGCCTTACGGCGAAACGGGTCAACCCATTTCCAGGGAGCTGTGCCCTTAATGATTAAGCTACTGTCGGTTTTTATAATCTTCACTTTTTCAGGCACATGGTATATTTTTCTGAATCGGCTGGCGGCAATTTCAGGATCATCCGAGCGGTAGCGGATTTTGATCAAATGGATTCGTTCGGGTTTTAACCCGGAGTGGGCTATCAGCATGGCCGGATCAATAGCTTCTTCATCCCATAGCAGACGGGCATCGAATTGGCGACCCCGGTGGTGATCGCTAAGTACAACGATGCCGGGCTGGTCATCGAGGGTAGTGATCAGCCGGTTCCAGCGGTGGTTTTGAATTGACCGGTTGGTTATCCAGCATCCGGCGAGGGCAACGATGAGTAGGGTCAATATCAATAATGGGTTGGTTTTTTTCCGGTTTAAGGGTTTCTCACGGCTCAGCAGGCATTTCTTCAGCAGGTCATCCGCCAGGGCAAAGGGTTCGGTTTCTCCTTCGAATGCATCCAGTTCAGCCGTATATTCACGGTGGATCTGTTCAACGGTTTTCACCATAAGGTCACGCAGGCTCAGTGGTGCTTCTCCTTCAATCACGGCTGCGAGAATAGCATGTGGTGAGGCTTCGATCCAGATAGCCTGGTTGCCGACATGAATTTGCTGCACTTCATCTGACTCTTCCGCATCGAACGAATCACGGATGAAATCACGAATGGCCGATAGCATGGCGGAGATCAGGTCACTCTCCCGTTCGGCTGCCGCTTCGTGACTTACCTGCCGGATCAGGAGTCCTGTTTTTTTGTGGATCAGGAAGATATGATTGACTTGGTAGATGAACGAATGTTGCAGTACGATATCTCCATATGATTTACCGGTGAACAGGGCCTGGATTCGCCAGGCGATGCTGCGGGGAGAGAGGCTGTTTTCCAATGAATGGTTCACCGACTCGGTAAGTTTTTTCATCGCTTCCTGGATCGCTTTGCGAATAGCCGGGCCCATTACAGGAAAGATGATATCGGCCAGGTGCTGGAAATTATTTGTTACGGAGTGAAACAGTGAGCGTTCAATCAGCGGGTACATCTGCTCTGAAAGCTCCTCTTCCTTAGGTGAGAGGGAGATATCGGCAGAAGGTTGAACCGGTTTTTCTTCGGTTGGCTGGCTGGCGGGATTATGGGTTTTCGGAGACTCCATAGGGCAGTGGTTATACTTTGCCGGCAGCCAGGTAAGTGGCGATATCGGTCAGCAGGGCCGAGAGTTCGTTTCGATCAACCTTGCTGAGTTTCAAATCATTGCCGGTCTTTCGCAACTCCTCCTCGAGACGGGAGACTTGTTCATCGACCTGCCGGTTAACCTCGGTTGACTGGGTATGGATCAGATCGTGGAGTACTTTGATCTCTTTCATCACCTGCTTGAACTGACCGGATTGCTGCTCTTTCAGTTGTTGCACTTCGTCATTCAACCGTTGCTCCAGGGCATCTATCCGCTGGTCGAGTTCATCGAAAAAAGTACCGAACAGGATACTACGGATTTCATCCAGTTTCTCTCCTTCGGGTGGCTTGTTCTTTTTAGTCGGCATCGTACTGTCAGTTTTGATACATTTTTGTTTGAATCTTAAATATAAGGATAATATGGAAAGGGGGAAAAGAGAAGGGAAGCGGATCCGGGGAGTTTTAATAGTTTAGGAGGTTTGGATGCTGAAGAAGTTTATTTGGTTATTTGTTTGGTCATTGTCTGAAGAATACCAAGGGCTTGATGCACATGTGCCACCTGGGTAAAAGTCAGGGTCAGTTTTCCGTTGTTCTCTTTCATGGAGCATTTCCGGGGATTTTGCTGCACGTAATTGAGGATGCCGGAAAACACGGCAGACTGGTAGAAGGATGATTCGGGATCACTGATGAAATACAGTACCATCCGGTTTTTTTTCAGCATGATACGTTCGATGCCCAATTCTCCGGCTTTTTGACGCAACGGTACGATCAGCAGCAGTTCGCGGGTTTGCCCGGGAAGTTCGCCGAAACGGTCGGTAAGTTGCCCGGTAAATTGCTTCAGGTCTGCTTCGCCGGTGAGTTCATCCAGTTCGCGGTACAATCTTATCCGTTCAGAGGTGCTCTCTATATAATCTTCAGGTATTAATAGTTCCAGATCGGAATCGATACTTACATCCGATACAAAAGCCGGTCTTTCGCTCGTATTTTCTTCTGTATCACTTTTCCTTTTTTCAGCCTTGTGGTCGCTTTCTTCTTTGTCATTTTCGGCGTCTGTTCCACTGTGAATTTTCTTCCGGGCGGTTTCTTCTTTCAGTTCTGCCATGGCTTCATTGAGAATTTTCTGGTAGGTTTCAAACCCGATATCGGCGATAAATCCGCTTTGTTCGGCACCAAGCAGGTTACCGGCACCGCGGATATCGAGGTCCTGCAGCGCGATGTTGAGTCCGGATCCCAGTTCTGAAAATTCGGATATGGCTTTCAGCCTCCGGCGGGCATCCGGGGTGAGCAGGTGCATGGGCGGGGCGATGAGGTAGCAAAAGGCCCGTTTGTTTGAACGCCCCACACGTCCCCTGAGCTGGTGCAGGTCACTGAGTCCGAAATGGTGTGCATTATTGATGATCATGGTGTTGGCATTCGGGATATCCAGTCCGTTTTCAATAATGGAGGTTGCGATCAGCACATCATAATCCCCGTTAATAAAACCCAGCATCCGGTCTTCGAGCATCCGTCCCTCCATCTGGCCGTGGGCAGTAATGGTCCGGGCTTTAGGGACTACCCGTTTCAGCAGGGCTTCAACCTCTTCGATATTTTGCACCCGGTTGTGGATGAAGAATACCTGTCCGCCCCGTTCAAGTTCGTATTCGATGACTTCACGGATCAGCTCTTCATTCAGTGTATGTAATTCGGTAATAATGGGTTGCCGGTTTGGCGGGGGGGTATTGATGATTGACAGGTCACGGGCACCCATCATCGAGAATTGCAGGGTACGCGGGATGGGGGTAGCTGTGAGGGTAAGGGTATCCACATTCATTTTCATCTGGCGGAGTTTCTCTTTTGCCGAGACGCCGAATTTTTGTTCTTCATCAATAATGAGCAATCCCAGATCTTTGAATTTCAGGGATTTTCCGATCAGTTTATGGGTACCGATCAGGATGTCGATTTTTCCTTCCTGCAGCTCACGGATGATCCGGTTTTGTTCTTTTGCGGATCTTAATCGACTGATATAATCCACTTTACAGGGAAAGTCGGCCAGTCGTTCGCTGAATGTTTTATAATGCTGCAGGGCCAGGATGGTAGTGGGTACCAGTACGGCCACCTGTTTTGAATCGGCGACCGATTTGAAAGCCGCACGGATGGCCACTTCGGTTTTACCGAATCCCACATCCCCGCACACCAGCCGGTCGGCAGGCGTTACGGATTCCATATCGGCTTTTACTTCAGCAGTAGCTTTCACCTGGTCGGGGGTATCCTCATAAATAAAAGAGGCTTCAAGTTCATGCTGCAGGTAGGTATCGCCGGAGAAAGCAAATCCCCGGGTCTCTTTTCGCCTGGCATAGAGTTGGATCAGGTCTTTGGCGATATCTTTGATCTTTGATTTGGTACGGGCTTTCTGGGCCTGCCAGGCACCGGACCCCAATTTATGTACTTTGGGTGTTTCGCCCTCTTTGCCCTTGTATTTTGAGATGCGGTGGAGTGAATGGATGCTCACGTAGAGTACGTCGCGGTTTTTATAAACCAGCCGGATCGACTCCTGTTTACGGCCGTTAATTTCTACGGTTTCGAGTCCGCCGAATTGTCCGATCCCGTGATCCACATGAACGATATAATCTCCCGGGTGAAGGTCGGTTAACTGGCGGATATTGAGGGCCTCTCTTTTCTTGAATCCCGAACGGATCTTGAATTTATGATAGCGTTCGAATATCTGGTGGTCGGTAAAGAGGGCCAGTTTGAGATCATGGTCGTAGTAACCTTCGTGGAGGGCGAGTGAAAGGGTGGCTGTGTTCGGTTGTGTATGGTGGTTTTCTTGTGCTTCTTCATCCGTTGCCAGGATGGCAGTGAGCCGGTCGAGTTGCTTTTGGTTGTCAGAGAGGAGGTATGTCTGATATCCTTCGCTCAGATTGTATTGGATTTTTGTACGGAGCAGGTCGAAATTCTTATTGAATGCCGGCTGGTGGGTGATATTGAAGAAGAAACTTTCGTGGCCCGGAAAAAAATATTTAGTGCCGAATTCGATGATTTGCACCTGGTTGATGCGGTTAAGCAGTTCATCCCGGCCGACCAGTTTTTCGCGAAACGCTGCCGGGTCGAGCATTCCCTCCTCCTCCTCTTCGGTAACGGCTTCCGAGAGTTTGCGCAGTTCATCCGAAGCGCTGACATCAATGCCGGTAAGGATCTGGTCGATGCGGTTCAGTGAGAATTCGAGATCGCGTACCCAGCACTGGGCGTGTTCAGGCAGAAAATCAAAAAGTGTCTGTACCGCCTCGCCTTCAAGTTGCTGGTTAAGGTTCGGAACGACGGCGATACGGTCGGTTTTATGAAGTGTCAGTTGGTTTTCAACATCAAAGATCCGGATTGAACCCACCTCGTTTCCGACGAACTCAATGCGACAGGGATGGCTGGCGGAGTAAGAGAAGAGGTCGATAATACCGCCGCGGACGGCAAATTGTCCCGGTTCCCATACGAAGTCGGTCCGTTCAAACCGGTACTCATCAAGCAACTCCGTGACGAATTGCATATCCAGGTGATCGCCTTTATGGATAACGAGTGTATGATCATGCAGTTTTTTACGTGACACCACCCGTTCAAGCAGGGCTTCGGGATAGGTAACGATCACCGGTTTGGCATTGCGGGTGGCCAGTTTATTCAACACGGCGGTGCGGCTGATCACGTTGTCCTTATCC
>JAGHDB010000082.1 GCA_021160155.1 Bacteroidales bacterium
TCAATATCCTCCGGAGGAGATATTCCGGCCAGATCGCAGGCGGTAGGCATAAAATCCCAAAATGCCGACAGGTGATCCGAATGTGATCCCTCCGGAATAATTCCGGGCCACCAGGCAATAAAGGGTTCACGAATTCCTCCTTCATACAGGTCTCTTTTGTATCCTCTGAAAATTCCGCTGCTGTCAAAGAAATCAGGGTCGGCCCCTCCCTCTTTATGCGGACCGTTATCACTGGTGAAGATTACTAATGTGTGATCTGCAATACCCAGTTTCCGAACCAGACTGACAATCCTACCCACATCTTTATCCAACCTTGACACCATTCCGGCATAAGTGGCTTTGGGATACTCCTGGGCCCGATAATATCCTCCCCTGAACGGGGTTTCTTTAAATTGACCCATATACGGTTCCCGGTCTTCATCCGGCACCTGTAGTGCAGCATGCGGAAGGGTAAAAGGAGCATATAAAAAAAAGGTGGTGTCATGATTATCACGGATGAACTGCAGCAGATGTTCCATGATTTTATCCTGACTGTATGTAACCATCTGGTTGTTCCGGTTTTCAGGAAGAGAATCCCTTTCACGATTGTGCCATAGATAATCGGTGTAATACCGGTGTGCATGCCGTTGGCAATTGTACCCGTAAAATTCATCAAATCCGGCATTCATCGGTTCACTCACCGACCCCGGTCCGCCCAGTCCCCATTTGCCAAACATGCCGGTCACATATCCGGCATCATGCAGCAATTGCGCAACAGTAACCGTTCCTTCAGGCATCGGAGCCTGTCCCTCAGGCTTCATGGGCCGGTTACCCCGTACCACGGCATGACCGGTATGCATCCCCGTCATCAGGCAGCATCTTGACGGAGCACATACCGTGCTGCCCGCATAGTGTTGAGAAAATTGAATCCCTTCAGCAGCCAGACGATCGATATTCGGTGTTTGAATCAGTTTCTGGCCGTTTATACCAATATCTCCATAGCCAAGATCATCCGCCAGGATGTAGATAAGGTTTGGATGTTCAGGTAATTTCGGGCTACAGGCGGTCAATCCGGCAGCACCTGCCAGCACGAAAAGAGGGGTGAGTTTTTTCATGATGGATGCAAATATATTTAATTTTTTATGCCGATATACAGTTCGATTATCTTGCTTGAATGACCACCCGGCATAAAAGTAGCGGCTTTTACCGTGGTCTGCTTTTCGGTCATCAGAGAATCAGGAAATATATCAGAACTCACTACCGGATCCGTTCCATCGGTAGTGTACCGTATCGTAGTGATATCCAAAGGATTTTTCAAAATCAGGTTCAGTGAATCACCGGCTGACAGATCTCTATTCACAACAACCGGCGGAGGTACCCGGTAGTTGACTTTCATAGCATCCAGGCGGGCATACTGAGCATCCATACGAAGTGTAAACTGCTCGTAATCCCGTAACGGTTTGGGAGTCCATACTACTTCAGCGAGAGCACACATTCTTGGAAGTGCCATGTACTCAACTTTGGCTTTATCCGAAATGTATTCGGTCCATACATTTCCCTGGGCTCCCAAAATATGTTTGGCCTCCTGCGGAGTCAGATTCGCCGGAACCGGATCATATGAATATACCTTTTCCAGGGGTAAAAATCCGCCGATTGCCTTTGGCTCATACCGCCTGTCACCCTGGTAATGATCAAAATAGCAATATCCTGTTGGTGACATGATTACGTCATGTCCCTGTTGTGCAGCCGCTATACCTCCTTTGATGCCGCGCCATGACATCACGGTAGCAGCAGGTGGCAAACCTCCCTCAAGAATCTCATCCCATCCCACCAGTCGTCGGTTTTTAGTTTCGAGAAATTTCTCAATACGCCGGATGAAATAACTTTGCAGCTCATGCTCATTCTTCAGGCCCTCCTCGCGGATCCTGCGCTGGCAATCGGGACAAGCTTTCCAGCGTATTTTCGGGCATTCATCACCTCCGACATGCAGGTATTGAAACGGGAACAGGTCAACCACTTCACTGAGCACATCCTCAAGAAAATGAAAAGTCTCCTCTTTTCCGGCACAATAGACATCCCTGGAAACCCCCCAGGCAGTTCTCACTTTAAATGGTCCGCCGGTGCAGGAAAGTTCAGGATAAGCAGCCAGAGCAGCCACTGAATGTCCGGGCATTTCGATCTCCGGCATTACATCCACAAAACGCGAATTGGCATAAGCGACAACCTCTTTCACCTCTTCCTGTGTATAAAATCCTCCGTATTTTGTCCCGTCCGGATAAATTCTGACAGATCCGATTCCGGTAAGTTTCGGGTATTTCTTAATCTCGATCCGCCACCCTTGATCTTCGGTAAGATGCCAGTGAAATACATTCATTTTATGCATGGCTATCAGATCGATATACTTCTTTATAAAAGAAACCGGGAAAAGATGGCGGCCCACATCCAGATGCATCCCTCTCCATTTGAAAGCCGGTTCATCCTGTATCATCAGCTGCCTGATTTTCAAATCCTTCTTTTTTAGAACCTGCTCATCCCCGTATATTGCAGGCTGAAATAACTGCAACAAGGTTTGCACTCCATAAAATACACCTCGCGGGGTATTTCCCGAAATAGTTACCCCGTCACCGGTTACCTCCAGGCGATAGGCTTCAGGGTTTGTGGAAAAATCGAGTTTTTGAAGAGCCAGGAAAATTCCTTTTCCTGCAGGTTGTTCACTTACCTGTATTTCCGGCGCATAAGATGAACTCTTCTTAAACCGTTCAGCCAGATAAACAGCCGCTTGCTTCAAACCGGCATCTTTACTGTTCACATACAACGGAGCCCCGGTAGCAACACGGTAACTCCCGGTATGAATTTCCATCGAAGCCGGCTCAGGAACAATTTGCACCTCTGCAACCGGACTGCCACATCCATAGATCAATCCTATGATCCCTGTTAAAATTAATAATCTTGTAACTTTCATAACATCTAATATCTAACATCCAATATCTAACATCTAATATCTAACATCTAA
>JAGHDB010000355.1 GCA_021160155.1 Bacteroidales bacterium
CCGGTAATCTTTGAATCCGTTGCTACATGAACTGAGCAGGAGCAAGCCCAGACTAAGTTGCAGTATAACAGAGCGCAAACTCATAAAGACAAAATATTTTTCATGAATTTCTCAGTGGCATTAAAGACTTCATCCCAGTGTGGATTGGTCAGGCTGCATCCGATTACATGGGTACCGGCATCATCAAAGGCTACCGATTCGACTTGTGAAGGATCTGTTCCCAGGTTGTCCAGCATCCACCGGATAGCGGTAACACTAACAACATTATCCTGATGATTTTCATCCTTATAATAATATCCTGTAAAAACAGGTTGGTGAACCGCTTGAAAAGTTTCGGCCTTCATAGTATTTTCCAGCATTTGTTGCAGATATACTAATGCTTCTATACGGTATTTGGTATACCAGTATGGTTTTTCGTCATCTGACATCTCCACCGTACGGTATTTACTACCAAGGATCAACCTGCCGATTTGCAATCCCCAGTGGCGTGCAAGCAGCACACTGGATTTATCAGCAATACGGATATTGGGAGAATAAAGTATCAGGGCATCAATCAGGTTCGGGTAATCGGCAGCCATTTTCAAAGCCAGGGTTCCCCCTGTTGAAGTACCCATCAATATTACCTTTCTACCCATTGAACGTGCGATTACCAGTGCATTCTTGGCTGACTCCCACAAACTGTCGGGTGTCATATGCAGTAATGGCTCATCCGTTTCAAGGCCATGTTCTGCCAGTCTGGGAATATAAGCATTCATCCCAAATTCCATAGCCAGATTCAAGTGAGTTGGGAATCCCTCCATCGGACTGGCAGAGAATCCGTGCAGGTAGAGCAGTACATATTTCGTCATTGCCGGAGCTGAATCATTCGCCCAGTGAAGTATTGAACCGTTTCCGGGTCTAATATTCAATGAATCGTGATTCTCTTGTGCAACCAATTCGGCCACTTCACGAGGTGTATAATGCATGTCCGGTAGTTCCGGGTTAAAAACAGGTTTCGGCATCCTGGGGCCGGCAAGTATGATGGCAACCAGGACAACCAGGATGATCAAAGTAATCCGTAGTCCTTTAGAAATTTTCATAATTTAACCATTTTAATTTCAATGGAATAGCAGTCCCTGATCCGTATTCACAAGCACATCTGCAATATGCATGCAACGGATCCCAAGCCGATGCTTCCGGATATAGGCATCCAGATGCATCAGGCAGGATAGTTCGGTAGAAATAATATAATCGGCTTTTACGGAAAGTGCATTTTCAACTTTCTTCTCAGCCAGGGCAGTGGAAATGGGTTCATGTTTGATAGAAAATGTTCCCCCAAAACCGCAGCAGGTATCTGATTCCGGCATTTTGACTAATTCAAGTCCTCTGACATGACTAAGCAACTCATAGGGTTCGGTGGATAATCCGTATTCACGAAGTGCCGCACAGGCTTCATGATAGGTAGCCCGGCCATTAAACCAGGCACCCATATCCTTCACTTGCAGCACATTGACAATAAAATCAGTCAATTCATAAACCTGGGGTTGCATTCTCCGGTAACCGTTGAGGTAGATCGTCCCTTCAAAGAGTTGATCGTAATTATTTTTAACAAAACCCGCACAGGAAGCAGAGGGAGAAACAATCGGACGGTTGCCGGGAAAATCTCCCAGGAATTTAATCGCCAGTTCTCTGGCCACATCCCAGTGGCCTCCGTTGTAGGCAGCCTGACCGCAACAGGTTTGTTGCGGATTATAATTTACCTGGCAACCCAGGTGTTCCAGAATTTTAACCACGTTCCATCCCGTATCGGGATATAACTGGTCGATAAAACAGGGTATAAAAAGATCTATTTCCATATTGTTGTGTCACCGGTTTTCAAATGTACGGTTTCAAAACAATTGTTGGATAATTTTTCGGATGTTATCTGAACGGCCCATCGTAAAAAAATGGATACCCGGAACTCCCCCGGCAAAAAGTTCGCGTGATTGATGCAATGCCCATTCAATCCCTAATTCTCTAACACACTCATTATTACGACATTTTTCTATTTCGACGGAAAGTTCTTCGGGCAAATCCACATGAAAAGTTTGTGGCAACAGGTTCAAATGTTTTTTAATGGATACCGCCTTAAGTCCGGGAATTACGGGCACTTTGATTCCTATGTCACGGCAGGCTTTCACAAAATCAAAATATTTTTGATTATCAAAAAACATTTGTGTGACTATGTATGAAGCTCCGGCATCCACTTTCTGTTTCAGATAATGCAAATCACTGGAAAAATTCGGTGCCTCCACATGTTTTTCAGGATAACCGGCCACTCCGGTACAAAATTGAGTCGGATGTGGATTTTGCAATGCTTCATCCAGGTATTTTCCATGGTTCATATTATTAATTTGCTGCAGCAACTCAATTGAATGGTGATAACCATTTTTTTGCGGTATGAAGCGGCTTGAAACCGGATTGGGGTCTCCTCGAACCACCAGAATATTCTCAATACCCAGGTAGTTCAGGTCAATCAGTGCATCTTCGGTCTCTTCACGGCTGAATCCATCACAGATGAGGTGAGGTACCACATCTACGCCATATCGGTTCTGTATGGCAGAAGCAATAGCCACTGTCCCCGGCCGTTTACGAATAATACGGCGTTCAAGCAATCCGTCATCACGTTCATAAAAACTTACTTCTGCCTGATGACAGGTAATATCTATATAGGAAGGTTTGAATTCCATGAGGGGATCCAATGACTGATAAAGGTTCTCCACACTGGTGCCTTTTGTAGGTGGCAATATTTCAAAAGAGATGTGTGGCCGGCTGCTGTTATTCAAATGTTCCGATACTTTCATATATGGCTTTCGGTTAAATCTTTCTGATAATAGTTAACAAATCTTTTTCGATCCGGCTTACAGATACCTGTCTGCGTTTTGCATAATCTTTTACCTGCTCTGCACCGATCTTTCCAACCTGGAAATATTGAGCATCGTGATGAGCCAGGTAGAATCCTGCGACTGATGCTCCGGGATACATAGCCTGGTTTTCGGTCAGACTGATTCCGGTTGAACCCTGGGGATCGATCAGATCGAACAACATCTTTTTCAGGTAATGGTCTGGCAAAGAGGGATATCCAATAGCCGGGCGAATTCCGGTGTAAGGTTGTTTTAATAATTCACCGGGTTTATAATGCTCATCCTTAGCATATCCCCATAGCTCTTGCCTGACCTTTTGGTGAAGCCATTCTGCAAATGCTTCAACCAGTCGATCCGCCAAAACTTTAATCATTAACGCTTTATAATCATCTCCCTGTTCAACCAGTGCATCACGTATTGCATCTGCACCGATACCGGCCGTAGCAGCAGACAACCCGATATAATCTATGATACCAGTTTGGACCGGTGCGATAAAATCTGCCAGGCAGAGATTTGGCTTACCATGCTCTTTTTGCTCTTCGTTACGTAAAAAGGGGAATCTGGCGACAGGTTGTCCGGTGTTTTCCGGATCATACAAAATTACATCTTCCCGTTCAGATTGCGCAGGGAATAGCCCCACTACTGCATTAGCGGTTAACCAGTTATTCCGGATAATCTCATCGAGGATATTTTGTCCGTCTTTAATCAGTTTCTCCGCTTCGCGACCTTTCACCGGATCATTTAAAACTTCCGGATACCGGCCATGTATATCCCATGAATAAAGAAAGAAAGACCAGTCAATATAATCCGTTAGCAACCTCAGATCGAATTGATTGAAACGGGTCAGGCCTAAAGTATTTGGTTGATCCGGGGGCAGTCCGTTTTTCACCCAGGAATATCTATTTCGGCAAGCCTGGATAAATGGCAGATACTGTTTGTGATTTTGCCTCTTACTATGATTAAGAGCCAGTTGCTGGTATTGCAACTGTATCTTTCTATTAAAGCTCTTTGCTGCAGGCCCCATTAGTTCATTAACCACGTTGATCACCCTTGAAGCATCACGAACATGCACCACAGGGCCAGGATATTCCGGAGCAATTTTAACAGCGGTATGGAGTTCAGAGGTAGTTGCTCCACCGATCAATACGGGTAGTGATAATTGATGATCTTTTAAATATCTTACCACCTCCGTCATTTCATTAAGTGACGGAGTGATTAAGCCGCTGAGACCAACCAGATCGGCATTCTGGTGAACCACTGCTTCAATTATCCGATCAACATGAACCATTACACCCAGGTCAATAATCTCATATCCGTTGCATTCAAGAATAATCCCGACAATACTTTTACCAATATCATGCACATCTCCCTTTACGGTAGCCAACACAATTTTCGGCTTTGAAACCAACAATCCATTTTTTCTGTTATCCGCTTCAATAAAAGGGCTCAGGTAACTGACAGCCTGCTTCATAACCCTGGCGCTTTTAATCACCTGAGGAAGAAACATTTTACCTGAGCCAAAAAGATCTCCGACTTTCTCCATCCCGGACATCAGTATATGATCGATAACATCCAGTGCCCTTTTGCCGGATTGGAGTACCTCTTCGAGGTCTGTTTCGAGTCCATCGGTTACCCCGTTAAGCAATTTATCAACCAAACGATCGGGAGCCGGTAGTGAAATCCGGTTTTTTGATCCTTTTAAGTGTGCAGTATCAACGGTCAGGTTTTCGGCATATGTAAGCAGCCGCCCGGTTGCACCTTTACGCCGGTTCATGACTACATCCTCCGCAAGCTGAAGCAGTTTGGGCTCAATATCATCATAGACTTTAAGCATTTGCGGATTAACGATACCCATATCCAATCCTGCCTGAATGGCATGGTAAAGAAATACGGCATGCATGGCTTGTCGTATTTCCTTCTTACCACGAAAGGCAAAAGAAAGATTACTGATACCCCCTGAAACCTTGCAATAAGGCAGATTTTGTTTGATCCATCGGGTAGCCCGGATAAAATCCACCGCATAGAGATCATGTTCAGGCATCCCGGTAGCAATAGTCATCACATTCGGATCAAAAATAATTGACTCCGGAGGAAAATGAACTGTATGGGTTAAAATCCGGTAGGCTCTTGAAGCCACTTCGATTTTCCGTTCGTAGGTATCAGCCTGACCGGATTCATCAAAAAGCATCACGACAACTGCAGCACCATAGCGCATGATTTTACGAGACTTCTCTATAAAATTTTCTTCACCCTCTTTCAGGCTGACAGAGTTAACAACTCCTTTTCCCTGAATACATTTTAGTCCTGTTTCAATAACCTGCCAGTCTGAAGAATCGATCATCACCGGCACTTTGCTGATTGCCGGTTCGGTTGCCACTATATTTAAAAATTGCTGCATGGCAGTTGTTGCATCCAGCAATGGATCATCCATACACACATCGATCATTTGCGCACCCCCCTCCACCTGGTCACGTGCTACCTGCACAGCTTCCTCAATTTTCCCTTCTTCGATCAGACGGGCAAATTTTTTCGATCCCGCAACGTTAGTCCGCTCTCCTATATTTAAAAAATTCGTTTCGCTGCTCAGAAACAGTGGTTCCAAACCGGTAAAAACAGTAACCGGAGAAGTATGTTTATCAGTCGGAATCTTTCTTCTGTGATTACGGTATTTTGCAGCAAGACCGGCCAATGCGCTAACATGCAACGGTGTTGTGCCACAACATCCGCCAATGATATTGGCCCATTGATGTTTCAGAAAAGGTTCAACTTCAGCTGCCATTTGCTGTGCTGTCTGTTCATATTCACCCAGTTCATTAGGCAGACCGGCATTTGGATGTACGCTGACATAGGTATCAGCACATTCAGAAAGTTCTTTCAGGTAGGGTTTCATTTCTCCTGCTCCGAGTGAACAATTCAATCCGGTTACCAGAGGGTGAGCATGGCGAACAGAATAATAGAAAGCCGGCAGGGTCTGACCCGAAAGATTTCGTCCGCTACTATCGACCACAGTACCTGAGATAAAGATGGGCCATTCATAGCCTTTCTGTTCGAAAACCTCCATAATAGCGTAAATAGCAGCTTTTGCATTCAGCGTATCAAAAACAGTTTCGATCAGCAGAGCATCCACGCCGCCGTCTAAGAGTCCTTTCACCTGCTCCCGGTAGGCATCGCGGAGTTGATCAAAAGTGATATTTCTTGAAGCCGGATTAGCGACATCGGGTGACAGGGATGCCGTACGATTTGTCGGGCCCATTGATCCGACAACCAGTGTTTTTTTCTCAGCAGCCCGGCAGGCTATTTGCGCACCCTGGTAATTTAAACGGTACGACCAATCTTCCAGCCCATAATCTGATTGCGATATCGCATTGGCATTGAATGTATTGGTTTCGATTAAATCTGCTCCAGCTTTGATGTATTGCCTGTGAATGGATTCAATCAGGTCAGGGCGGGTCAGGTTTAATACTTCATGATTTCCCTGCAGGGATTTAGGATGATTGTTTAAAAGTTGCCCCGAATAATCTGCCGCAGTTGGTTTTGCCTGCTGGATCATGGTTCCCATTGCACCATCCAGCACCAGAATGCGCTCTTCAAGCCACTGTTGC
>JAGHDB010000333.1 GCA_021160155.1 Bacteroidales bacterium
ATATATGGGTATTGAATGACAACCAGGTTGGAGCTCCTAATGCACCGCCGTCATTGGCTCTCGGCTTATCATAAAAATAGTGCAGCAGTAAATCAAAGCTGGGATTTACATAACGGGCCAGGTCAGCTCCCACACCGTACCCTTGCTTAAATGTATAGAATTCCTTGGCTACGTCGCCGCTATATTCCATCACACCAAAATAGAGAGCTCCACCCCATTTGTTTTCGGCGTTTTGCGCCTTAAGGGCCGGTGAACTTAACAAGATTAAGAAAAACAATAGTACCCGGGTTTTCATAAGATTGTATTTTATTAGGTTCAAAGTATAAAAATAATTGCCGTTAATGTAAAAACCAAGAAGATATTTACTTAGTTATCAAAAGATTTATTAACCAACGGATCTTTTTGCACGTTCCCAGTTAACGGATTGTTGCTTTCTAAGAAAACGGAAAAATCCTAAATAGACTGAATAATTCATAATAAAAAAATAAAATGGAATAAACAGGATCTTTAATCTTATTTGCCTGTTTTCAAGGAACCATCCGATCATAGCCAGAAAATAAAACAGAAGTTGTCCGGCCAGCAGAACCCCGTACAGAATCCGGCCCGTTTCCGGAGAAGTGCTCAGGAAAAGCCATAAATTTAGCGGAATCAATAACAAAAGCGACAGAGGAGCCAGTGACCAGCGCAACACACGATGTGAAATATATTGAAACGACAATTTGCCGTATTTAAAAATATTCAGCAACGAGTGTAACCGCACAATAGATTGAATCCCTCCGGCTGAGATACGGATCTTACGTTTCAGTTCTTCCCTGACATTGGCGGATGATGTTTCCTGGGCATATGCATCAGGATTATACTGGATGGTAAAACCCCGCATAGCGATCCGGAGTGAAATAATAAAATCATCCAGCAAGGTATCAGGTTCAACTTCTTCAAACAATTCAGTTCTTACTGCAAAAAGTTCTCCGGCGGCTCCCACAACAGAATACCATTCAGCATCCCATTGCTTTAATTTCGACTCATATTTCCAGTACAACCCCTCGCCGGCTCCGGCAGCCGCATCAACATCTTTTTGAGATATCCGCTTTTCTCCTGAAACACATCCGACTTTCGGATTTCTGAAAAGATCCACAATAATCCGGATTGACTCTTTACCCAGTTTAGTGTTGGCATCAGAAAAGACTACAATAGGGGTATCCACCTCTTTCACTCCTCTGTTCATAGCGGCAATTTTTCCGCGCCGTTCAGGTTGGTGAAGAACCCGTACCTGGGGATAGCGTTCTTTTAAAATATCAGGAGTGCCGTCATCCGACCCGTCTGTTACCCAAACCATTTTCAGTTTATCAGCAGGATAATTCAGTTCGAGGCTGTTCTGCACTTTCATATCAATATAGTCTTTTTCGTTAAATGCGGTAACAAAAAGTGTGACTTCCGGCTCATAATCAGCAGTTCCTTCAAAAGGTTTTGACAATTTAAACAGACGCCTGACCTTTATAATAAAAAACAGTAAAATTCCATAACCGATATAGGCATAAAACACGATAAAAACCAATAGCCAAAAAATTATCTTTAGTGCCATCATCTCTAATGTTTAATGGTTACTGTTTCTACACCCGTTCCCATTTACCTTTTTCATGATTATAGCGTTTAATCACACGAGCCGGGTTACCCACAGCTACAGAAAAATCCGGTATATCACGTGTTACTACGCTCCCGGCTCCGATTTGACATCTTTTCCCTATAGTTACCCCCGGAACCACCACCGCGTTAGCTCCGATATGAGACTCTTCACCAATAACAACCGGCTTGATTTCAAGAGGTTGCTCACTGCTGTTTCGGGTCGCATCAGAAAAACCATGATTAAATCCACTCACAAAGACATGCTGCCCCAAACCGGATCCGTTCTTCATTGTTACCGGTCCGATTAATACGCTACCGATACCTACTCTGACCCGGTTACCCAGTATCACATCCCCCGAACCGTTATTGATTGTGCAGAAATCTTCAATTGTTGTCAAACGGCCTATTACAAACCGGTTCCAGGGAAAAACATCGATACGGCTTCTGCGCCTGATTCGTGCTCCTTTACCTTTTTTATGATAGATAGGAGTAAGTATATTTCTGACCCACCATCTTGGCCGGGGATTACGGGCAGGAGTTATCAAACGAATAACCAGATTTTGCAAGCCTTGTATCGATTTGATTTTTTGTTTTAACGAGCCTCTCATAACAAGCTTAATTTTTTAAATTGGGTTCAATTTTCAAGATGGCATCATAGATCGCCTTGACATTATTTTCCCACGTATGACTGCGGGCAAATTTTTTTCTGGCTTCGCGGAGTTTGGGATTATCCTCTTGAATTGCACGTTCAATCAGTATCAGGTAATCACCGGCGGTTTCACCCAGGTAGGTATATTCCCTGAAATATTCCATCGCCTTTGTTTTACTGGCGACAGTAGGTTTACCCATAGCCAGATACTCATCAATTTTTCTGGGATAATTACCGGTAGTGGCATCATTGATTCTCTGGGGATTAAGACAAACATCAAAACCCTTGATCCATCCGGGCAAAGTTTCCGGTTCTTTAGACCCGGTAAAGATCACATTTTTCATTTGATGTAAACGGCTGACTGAGAAATCGTCATCTTCAGGGCCGACAAATACAAATGTCCATTCAGGTCGCTTTTCTGCCAGAGTTTCAAGTAGTTCAATATTCAATCTGCGGTTACTTAAAAACCCGACATAACCAATCACGGGATGAGTCAGGTCAGCCAATTCCGGAGCAATCGTAATTTCCTGCAGGTCATCATTATAAGCCTCCACATCACAACCCTGGCCAACCATATAGGAATGGGGATTATATTTCAGGCCATACTCGGTATAAAGCAGTGAGTTATTAACCACCACATCAGCTTTCCGGATCAATTGCGGTTCAATTCGTACGCCATGCTTGCTCCAGAAAGGATTTTTTGTCAAATAATCCCGCATGTAATACACATATACTCTGGGTTGAAGCAACTCTTTCAGATGCAATCCCAGAAACATACTGCTGTCATTAAAAAAAATAAAATCTTCGAATCCTAATTGTTTGATTGCTATTTGGATACGACGTGCCAAACGTATGTTATTGATCCGGTTTACCCGGTCAAACAGCCACCCGTCGGGCAACCAATTAGGGATTCAAGCAAAGTACGGGGATTCATCACCCAAAATTCTGAATCGATTTTCTCTATCTCCGGTTGCTTACCCCGGAGTACGGCGACTCTTTTTTTAACTTTTTCAGTTGCTCTCTCCTTGATACGGCTTTTACGGTCAAGTGGTTGATTGATATATAATACATGGTTATTTTTCGCCATAGTTGCAGCAATATTCTTGCAATTACTGCCGATCTCAATATCCCAGGCCTGAATTCCGAAAACAATAATATCCTGATTTTCCATAATGTAACAATTAAAGCGCTCCCAGTTCCCGATAGATCTTTAACACTTGCCGGGCCATTTCATTCCATGAAAACTTCTTGGCATTTACAAATCCTTTTTTCACCAATTCATCACGATAATCCGGATCCTTAAAAATCCGGATCATTCCGTCACGAATCTCCTCCGGCCGGTAAGGATCCACCAAATGTGCTCCGTCCCCGGCAATTTCAGGCATAGAGCTTGTGTTTGATGTAATTACAGGAGTACCACATTTTTGGGCTTCCAGAATCGGGATACCGAAACTTTCACGGAAAGAGGGATATAAAAAAGCTTCAGCACATTGATAGATAACCGGTAATTCATCATTGGGCACATAACCCGTCAGGTGAATGTGACCGGCCAGTTCAGGCTCATCTATCTGCTTCAGAATAGCAGTCAGATCACTGCTTTCAAAGTCGAGCATGACCAATGACACATCGAGACCTGTAGATGCTCTGAAAAGAGCAAAAGCTTTAAGTGTACCCGGAGTATTTTTTTTCTGCACCGTATTACCCAGAAAAAAGACATAATGCTCAGGCAACCGGTAACGATTCCGTATCTCCTCTATTTCTTTTTCGTTGGTATTAGGCACGAAATGAGTACTCACCCCGTTATAAACTGCACGCAGCCGTTCAGAAGAGATGTTGAAGAACCCGGCAATCCGGTCTTTCTCAAAATTTGAAACTGTAATAATCCGGTCGCTTCCCCGTATAACCCGTGGTACATTCCACTTACGGTAAAGATTGCCGAATCGCTGGTATGCCGTCCCGCCACCGGTGAGTAACTTTAAAGAATTGCTTTCTAGATAAATGATATCATGCAGTGTTACAACCAGAGGAACAGGAAGGTGTAGCGGAGCGGTATTACTGGTGCAATGGAGCAGGTCACAGCTGGTCTCCTTTACAGCCCGTGGTAAGTACCGTTGCTCCCAAACCGGGTACGGGCCACCCGGAACCTGCACGATCTTGAAATTAGCTGTTTCGGTCACCGCATTCGAATCTTCATCCGGTTTGATGAACAGGAAATACTCATTTTTCCGATCCAGTTTCTGCAGATTCCGGATCAATTCCAAAGCCACCATATCCATCCCGTGTTTTTTCACCCGAAACAATCTCTGACCTTCGATTCCTATGCGCATAATATCACTTTTTCTTTATTTATTAATTTTATCGGACGACTTCACACCATGCTGTGTATGAATAAATTGCCTGTTGGCTCCCCGTAATTTGAATAATGACAACAGCATAACGATAAAACTACCAGGCAGGCTCATAATCGCTTTTAAGGTATTCTTGTTGTAAAACTTTGCAGGAACGGAAATAAGTAATGCGACAGCTGCCATTGACCAAATTGTCAGCCAATTATAAAATTCGATCATCATGTTTTCATGAGCCCATAGAGGATCAATCCAGGTAATAATTCCAGTTATGAATCCAATCAACGTCAGTAATCCGATTAAAATAAGTCGTGGTAACTGGATCATCTGGATCACCTTATCAAACAAATCCACATTGGCCCGTAAAAACAGCTCTTTGAGACCTACTCCGATATATCGCCCGAAGTATATAAACTGGGCAGAAAGCCACCGCTTACGTTGTGAAGCAAAAACCTCTTTCTGCTGTACTTTCTCATCCAACACATAAGCATCCGGGTGATATTCAATACGATAACGTGATTTTAGCATCCTCAATTCCAACTCTTTATCAAACCCTCCAATGGCTTTTACCTCTTGCATGAGAGATTTAAACCATTTGTATTCGAATGCCATTCCCGAACCAATCAGTGCAGACGAAAGCCCCAAAACACGATGCCCTTTTCTGAAGATCCTGTTATTAATCTCTTCACTGATGGCATCCAGGACAGCCATTGAGGTATTCATGTTTTTAGCAATCCTGTGCCCCTGAACAGCCTTTACGGTTCCATCAAACACACCTGCTATTTTATTAAGAAAATCCGGTAACATCAAATTATCGGCATCCAGGATCAGGGCAATATCAAAATCATCCCCGATTTCCTGCATGGCAGCATTCAGTGATTTCGATTTTGTACTTTTTTCAAATTTAACCTCAACCACACGTATGGGTAAAGTTTGTAGTTCTTTTACCGTTTCAGGCTTAAAAGAATCAGCGATCACCACTACTTCATAACTCTGCTTTGGATAATTCTGGTTCAGTGCATCCCGGGCCACATCTACAATTACCCGGTCTTCTTTATATCCCGGTATCAGCACGGCAATTTTTAAAGGGCGGGGATGTTGAATACCGACCGGACTGTATCCGAAAAGTCCGGCTACGCCGAAAACAAGAATATACAGAGCACTTAACCCTAAATAAATCCAGATTAGGATCTCGATAATGTGTAGAATGATCGCAATAATCATAACAGCTTACGTTAATTTATCAGAGCGTTTAAAAATATGTACAAAGTTCCAGGAATAAGCACGCCAAACCTCACGGACCAAATCAAAACGTTTTCTGACAGAATAGCTTATCAGTGCTTTAGGAAAAGCAATCAGTGACAGGTACATCAGGGTGATCCAGCGTGACACTCCCCTGAAATTTCTCCGGGCGAAAAGGAAACGGTTTCTGTTGATATAATAAGTTTTCAGCGGACTCTCCCTGCCGGTTGTTACAGACTCTTTATGAAGAACCAGTGAATCAGGCTCATAATATATCTTGTAACCCACTCGTTTGATTCGCGCCGCCCAGTCATGTTCTTCATAATAAAGAAAATAAAGCTCCTCCATCATCCCTATTTTTTCAATTGCCTGCCGCCTGACCATCATAGCTGCTCCATGAATAGAATAGGTATAACCGCCCCGGTCATATTGACCGTGATCCGTTTCATGAAAACCAATTAAATGTTGTCGAAGGGTAAGCGGATGCATCGGTGTATATCCGGCATACTGAATCATATCAGGGGTATGGAAAAATCGTATTTTCGGACTGATCATACCGATGGTGGGATCTGCAGCCATACGTTCAACCAATGGCTCAAGAAATCCCGGAGTCACCTCCGTATCGTTATTTAAAAACAGTAAATACTCACCAGTAGCAACCCTGACAGCCAGATTGTTACCACCTGCAAAACCTAAATTCTCATTGCTTTTTATTAATGTAATTTCCGGATAATCGGTTGCCAGTGAATCAGGATTTCCCGTTGTAGATCCGTTATCTACCACCAGGATCTCCACCCGTGGGTAAGTAATTGCCCTTAACGACTGCAACAGTGCGGCAGTTACTTCAACCTGGTTAAAATTTACCGTAATAATTGATACTAAAGGTTGTGTAATAACCTCTTTCTGTCTCTCCATTCATGTTTCATTAATAATACAACTCTATTTCGGTTGTGTCAAAAGCCGGAACAAACCAGGATTGCGTACTAAAAACCTGCTCTCCGTTCTTTCTCGTACTCATCTGAATAATGACATCCTGATGACCCACTAATTGACACAAAATATCCTGCTCCACGGTTACCCCGAAAAACTGATATTTCTCCCCATGACAGCAAACGTCGCATCCAGAGTATCCATTCATAATTCTGAACTCAAAATAGTCCGCATCATCAAAAGGATCCCTGTTTTTTACCAGAAATTTCGCCCAGGCTTTCGGAAGCAACTGAAAATCTGAACTGACTACATGATAATTGTTTACCTGGTTCATATTTACTTCATACTCCCAACCATAATATCCCTGTCTTGAAAAAGCCAAACGGATCCCGGTCCAGTTTTTCACGGGCAAATCAAAAGAAAACTTACCCTCCTTATCTGAAATCTGTGTCTCCTCCAATTGATAATTTGCCGTATAAACTCCCGATTTAATCAGCCGGGTCCACAACTCCACCTTTGCTCCGTTTACGGATATACCCTGATTCGGATCCAGGAGTCTGCCCGAAATTTCAATCCGGTTGTTTTTTGCACATCCGGCCAGGGCAATTATTGTAACCGGTATTAAGAAATAGCTTAACGCGCAATATTTCTGATAGACTCTCATATAAAACATGCATCTTTATGAATTTATGATACTGTTCTATTAGAACAAAAATCCGTAAAAAGCACTATTTTTAAACCCATTACCAGAAAAAATTTCATTCAGTTATGAACAAAAGAACTATTGTGACTTTACCGGGTGACGGAATTGGCCGTGCAGTACTGGATGCTGCTCTGCAGGTTTTAGATGCTGCCGGGTTTGAAGCAAATTACGTACACGCCGATATTGGCTGGGAGTTTTGGAAGCATGAAGGAAATCCCCTGCCCCAACGGACGATAGATTTGTTGAAAGAGTATAAAACCGGATTATTTGGTGCCATCACTTCAAAGCCCAAAGATGCTGCTGCTGCTGAACTTGACTCAAAACTTAATGGCCGGGGTCTGATCTATTCAAGTCCGATTGTTAAATTAAGACAATTATTTAATCTGGATATCTGTATCCGTCCCTGTAAAACCTACAAAGGAAATCCTCTGAATTTTATTCGCAGGGGCACCCATAACCAAATAGAAGAACCAGAGATTAACGTGGTGATATTCAGACAGAATACAGAAGGTCTCTATTCAGGCGTTGAATGGTCAGATCCACCGGATACCATACTCCAGGCATTCCAAACGCACCCCAAATTTATGGCCAATTACCGTGATGTGCCGAAAAGTGACCTGTCTATATCCACACGCATCTTTACTAAAAATGCAACCCGAAGAATACTGCATGCAGCTTTCTCGCATGCTCGGCAATACGGATACCGTTCTGTAACTGTTTGTGAAAAGCCCAATGTGATTCGCGAAACTTCAGGTATGATGTATAAAATGGCCATGGAGATGCAAAAGGAGGAATTTCCGGAGATTGAATTATGGAACACGAACATTGATGCGCAGATAATGTGGCTGACCAAGAATCCTGAAAATTATGGAGTAATCGTGGCCGGTAATATGTTCGGTGACATTGTTTCTGATGGATTTGCAGGATTAATCGGCGGATTGGGGTTTGCCTGCAGTGCCAATCTGGGTAAAGATGTAGCTGTTTTTGAACCCACCCACGGATCCGCTCCGAAATATGCAGATTATCCAGTCTCCATAGTAAATCCTATTGCTATGATTACCTCTTCAGTAATGATGCTTGAGCACCTGGGTGAAACCGTTATTGCCGGCAGGATCTCAGAAGCCATCAGCAAGGTGATCGAAGAGGGTAAAGTACGGACCTATGACATGTTAAAAATGACCGGCAACCCTGATGTAATTAAACAGGGAGCCGCTTCAACCGAAGAGATGACCCGTGCAATTATTGAGAAACTCTGATTATATTATTTAATAATGATCCTGAAATGATTCGTAAAGAAATATTCACATTATGGCCTGAACTGGAATGGATCCGGGATACCGGACTGAGGGAAAAAACAGCTATGACCTGGGATCTTGCTTTGACTCGAAGTGTTTTAACAGTTGAAGATCTGAACACCATCCCTTTTTCCCTGCTGATACCGGGATTAAAAGTAAGTTTTATGGCTCACAAACGGGCCGTAGTACATATTGCCAGGGAAGCCGGACTTAAATGTCAGAAATTCTTCGGTGAACAGTTGCCTGTAAATATGGATGTTTTAATATCCGGTGCCATACTCGCCGATGTGGGAAAGTTACTCGAGTATAAACTGGCAGACGGGAAAGCGGTACAAAGCCGGTATGGTAAATATTTACGACATCCTTTTTCAGGTGTTGTACTGGCTGAATCTTGCGGAGTACCTGCCGAAGTATGTCATATTATTGCAGCACATGCCGGCGAAGGAGACCTGATCAGACGATCTACCGAAGCATACCTGGTTCATCACGCTGATTTTATGACCTATCTTCCTTTTAAAGAGCAAAATAAATTCTAATAATCCCAATACATGTCTGAAATTAACAAGCTGAATCCAAGAATTTTATGGACATATTTCGATCAGATTCTGAAAATTCCCCGGCCCAGCGGGCATGAAGAAAACATCCGTAATTTTTTAATAGAATTTGCAAAACAACAACACCTGGAGTATCAAACTGACCCAACCGGCAATCTGGTGATCCGGAAACCCGCAACAAAGGGCATAAGTACAAAAAAAGGTATGGTATTGCAAAGTCACATGGATATGGTTGGAGAAAAAAACTCCAGGTCGTCACACGATTTTCTGAAAGACCCTATTCAGGGTTATGTAGATGGAACATGGATACGAGCCAGAGACACTACTCTGGGTGCAGACGATGGAATCGGAATAGCAGCACAAATGGCCGTTCTTGCTTCTGATGATCTGGTCCACGGGCCGCTTGAATGCCTGTTTACTATTGAAGAGGAAACCGGATTAAAGGGTGCTTTTGGTCTTCAAAAAGACTTTATTCATTACCAAACGCTGCTCAATCTGGATTCAGAAGATGAGGGAGAGTTGTTCATCGGATGTGCCGGTGGGAGCGATCTCTCTGCCTGGTTTGAATACGATACCGAGCCCACACCTTTGGATCATAAGTCTATCCAGCTACATATCAGTGGTTTAATCGGCGGGCATTCGGGTGATGACATTCATAAAGGACGTGCCAATTCCATTATTATCCTGACCCGGTTTTTATATGATTATGGTGATAAACTGGGGATCAGAGTACATAAATTTGAAGGAGGCAACCTGCGTAATGCTATACCCAGAGAAGCCAGAGCCATCATTGCTGTTCCCGGTGAGAAAGTCGAATCTCTGATCAGTCATTTTGCTGCCTTTCATCAAATTATTCGTAATGAATATCAGCGGACAGATCCCGGTATTGAAATGCACAGCCGTTCTGTTGAACCGGTAAAACAGGTTATTTTAAGGGATATCCAGAAACGGTTACTCATGTCACTGTATGCTTGTCCGCACGGAGTCATATCATGGAGTCAACAAATGCCTGATATGGTTGAAACCTCCACTAATCTGGCTTCCCTTACATGTAAGGATCATAAAATTCTTATCGGAACCAGCCAGCGCAGTTCGCTCGATTCTGCAAAATCTTATATCTCGCACAAAGTTGAAAACACGTTTTTACTTGCCGGGGCAAAAACAAAACGATCCGGTTCCTATCCCGGATGGGAACCCAATCCGGATTCAGAAATTGTAAAAATCACAGCCGGGGCCTACCAATCGCTATTCTCCACCCAACCGGTGATCAGAGCAATTCATGCCGGACTGGAATGCGGCTTGTTTTTAGAAACTTATCCTGATTTGGATATGGTCTCTTTCGGCCCAACCATAAAAGGAGCTCATTCACCTGATGAAAGACTGGATATAGAGTCTACTATAAAATTCTGGAACCTGTTGGTTGAAGTATTAAAAAGATCGGCTTCTTACTGATCACAAATAAGCGAAAATCTTATGTCCAAAAAAAAGCGTGAAAAAATTTTTGTCTTCAAAAAACCCAATTACTTTTGTGACTGCTAACATAAAATACTAATCAAAATGGCTTACGTGATCACTGAAGACTGCACTGCTTGCGGTACCTGTATTGATGAATGCCCGGTTGAGGCTATCTCTGAAGGGCCTATCTATAAAATTGATCCTGATGAATGTACTGATTGCGGTGCATGCGCTGATGTATGTCCGGTTGAAGCCATACATCCCGCTTAAGAGTTGAAAAACTTCTTAAAAGCCGGCTTGCTGCCGGCTTTTTTTAGTTTATTTGATATAATTTTTGCCTGAAAACAAAATCCGATCCTGAAATCCGGCAGACTAAAACTTTAGCCGTTCCTTTGTTGTTCTCAGGAAGAGAAATTCTGTACAGATGATCACCGGGATATTGCAATCCAAAATCCTTTGAATACATAATCTTTCCGTTCATTTGATAGAGTGATAACTGAACCCCTGATGAATGTTTTAAGTGTAACTTAATATCAAATCGTGCTGTAAAAGGGTTAGGGAATATCTCTATTCCGGCAGAGGATGTTTTAAGTAATTCACTTCCTGAAGAACCATTGGGAGCATTCGGTGTAGGAACAGCAAAAAACATCCAGGAGGCTGAGCCATCCGGATAACGTCCCATACTGACATTTTCTGTTTGGGGACCAAACTGTACCGCATCCAGTGTTACCGAAGTGGTTCTGAATTGTGTCAAACCAATCTCTTCACCTGTTCCGGCTAATTTAATATCCAGATGTCTGACGCCTTGCTGCGGATCATTATCCGCCCAAAAAGTTAAAAAACCACCGGCAGGGATGGTGGTAGAATCAGGAGAGCTGTTCTGAATTCTGAATTTTAACGGATTTGCCAGGCTGTCTGTTATATAAAGCCCTCCCACGTTAACCGGAAAACTATTTGAATTATACAATTCGATCCAATCTTCAAATTCGCCTGCGTTATCCGGATAGGAAGAAAGATTATCCGCCATGAATTCGTTGATAATAATCCCATCTACCGGAGTAAAATGATAATTATTAGCCGATCCGGGGGTCGGATCCATATAGATTCGTGTACCTGATCCATCCGGATAACTTCCGAAAGAGGCATCAGGGGTCATGAAAGGAAAACGAACAATCTGGATCAATGTCTCCCCGTCAGGCTGATAGCTGGCAACCCTTTCACCTCGCTTGGCCAATTTAAATCCCAGGTGACGGATGCCCTGTTTCACATCATTATCCGCAAAGAACAAAAGGTAACCACCCGGAGGGATTGTTGTAGAATCCGGCGCATGGATCTGGATTCTGAATTGAACAGGATCATCCAGACTATCAGTCAGATACACACCCCCTAAATCAACCGGCAGAGTACCGGGATTATAAAACTCAATCCAGTCTTCTTCTTCTCCAAACTCATCGGTTACCCCTGATCCTTTTACTCCCATCAGTTCATTAATCACAAAATTACTTACCGTTCTGGGCGGTTGATTGGCGGCACCGGGTGTAGGGTCTGTCAACCGTCTCCATCCTCCGGTACCGTTCGGATACCTGCCATAGGGAGTGTCTTTCTGGAGTTTTGGAAAAATTACCTGATCAATAATTACCAGACTATTCCCCTGCATCTCAGCCAGGTAAAACTCTTCACCCCCGTTATTCAGTTTAAATGGCAGATGGGTAACTCCCTGTGATGGTTGGCCATCAGCCCATAATATAAGATATCCCCCGGCAGGAATCCTCGTTTTATTTACATCACTTGCAGGTATCCTGTGAAATTTAGACTGATCCAACGTGTCACTTACATACCAACCGGCTATATTAATATCTAAAGTACCGGGATTATAAATCTCAACCCAGTCGTTATCTTCTCCTGCTTCATCCTTTAAACCGTGCGCATTACGTGCCACCAATTCATTAACCACTAACCGTGATGAAGTTATTTTGGCCATGCCGGGCTTTGTAACTGAAGGCAGGTCGTATGGAGGTTCGGGACAGGGAAAATCCTTTTTCTTTTTATAAATATGACAAATATTCACCGTACCGGGAGTAGGATGTTTCATAATTTGCAAATCTGACCCGCCATCCGGACAACGACCGTAAGAATGGTGATCTTTCAAAGCCGGAAAAATCATTCGGTCAATAATGACAATCTGATCTCCTATCATTTTTGAAAGCACTACCTCTTCACCCTTTTTAGATAATTCGAAATTCACATGCAGGGGGCCCTGCAACGTATCATGGTCTGCCCAAAGTATTATATAACTATAGGGATATAGTTTGGTAAGATGCTTGTATCCTGAAGGTATTTGCCATTTTGTGAGGTCCTTCTCATCATCACTGATAAACCATCCTGCGAGATCCACCTCCTCTCTGCCAGGATTATATAACTCAATCCAGTCTTCAAATTCTCCGTAATCATCAATATAGGACGAACGGTTCACCGAAGCCACTTCATTGATTAAAACAACCTGTCCCCGGCTGAGAAGCGATACCATCAGTAACAATATAGTTATTAAAATCTTAAACATGTTTCACCTTTTTAACAGAATCAATAACCGTCCCATCCACCCATTTTATTGCAGCAACCAGTTCATTCTCAGTTTCCGGAGGATCCGGTTTGCCGCATATTGCTTCAGCCTCCTCTTTCAGCTCCCTGATATCCCGTACAGGCAAATCAGAACCCTTACATTTTCGTATCAGATCCTCTCTTAAAGGATTAATGGCAATACCACGTTCGGTGACAATTACATCAATTAATTCTCCCGGGCCGCAGAGCGTAGTAACTTCATCCACGATAACAGGTATCCGGTCTCTAAAAAGGGGAACCGGTATAATGACATTTTTTGAAAAGAGGCAATTCTGCCATCCGCCGATTCCGTGTAGCAATAATCCGTCAGAATGAGTAACCACGTTTCCGTTAAAGTTGACATCTATCTCCGTAGCTCCAAGAATCACCACATCTACCATTCCGGCAAAATTACCTTTACTATGGTAGTTGTAACTGGTAAACGGAGTGGTCATTACATGCCCCGGATTAATTGCCATAGATCGCACTCCCTCAAGATCAAAGGTCTGTCCGTCAAGTAAATATTCAATTAATCCTTCTTCCAACATTCGAACCAGATACTGATTACTCCCTCCCCTTGCAAAGCGTGCTTTAATACCTTTTTCTCTCATGAGCCGGCTAAAATAATCACTTACAGCCAGGGACGTTCCACCCGCTCCTGTCTGAAAAGAGAATCCTTCCCTAATAATACCGGTCACTTCACAAAATCGTGCAGTTAATTCAGCAAGTAAAAGCCGGTCAGGACTTTTCGTAATTTGCGTGGTTCCCGACACGATCTCTTCAGGGATACCCACCTGATCGACCACCACGGTAAAATCCACGTGGTTACCCTGGATCTGCCATGGAACGCATGGGAAATCAACCAGGTGATCCGTTACCACAATAACCCTGTCGGCATATTCTGAATCAGCCAGAGCAAATCCCAGCAATCCACTGGCCGATTGACCTTCAACTCCGTTTGCATTACCGAATGAATCGGCACATCCGGCTCCTATTATAGCAATATCAATATGTAAATCACCATCCTGAATAGCCTGATACCTTCCTCCGTGAGATCGCAATACAGCCAATCCTTTCATTTTCCCTGCTGAAGTAAACCGGCCTAAGGGACCATTCATACTGCCCTCAATCCGCTGAATGGTTC
>JAGHDB010000163.1 GCA_021160155.1 Bacteroidales bacterium
TAAAACGATTTTGAAATACCCTCTTCTCATAATAATTTCTTGAATTAATAAAACTTTCAAAGTTAACGAAAAATCACCAATCCTATTGCGCGAACGGGAAAACAAATCAATAAAACAATTTGTTTTATAACCATACGTTAATGAATATATTTCAGAAGATGCCTATATATTTTTATGTTTGCCTGTTGTCAGGAAAAATCGGAAAATGAATAAAGGCAATTGGTTATTTAAAGGCTGGATTATCGCGGCGGTCTGTCTCATTGGCAGTATAGCGGGATACGGACAAAAAAGATCGTATGCACCCACATCGGTCCTTGCTACCGGCAAATGGTATAAAATCAGTGTGGCACACTCCGGTGTACACCGGTTAACCTATGACGATCTGGTATCGATTGGTCTTGACACTCCATCAAAGGTTAGAATATTCGGTAATGGCGGCAGCCAGCTTCCCTACGATTCGGGAAAACCGAGAACTGATGACCTTGTTGAATGCCCGGTTACTTTTTTCAAAGGCAGTGATGGAGTTTTTAATTCGGGAGACTGGATTGTTTTCTATGCTCAGGGGCCGGTAATTTGGAAATACGATGCCACCCGGCAGATGTTCCTTCACCGGCTGCATCTCTATTCTGATCTGACGTACTATTTTCTGACCGACGATCTGGGTCAGGCCATTTCAGTACCTGAAGAGACGACGCCGGATCAACCGGCCACAACGGTGGTTACAGAATATGATGATTATGATTTCAGAGAGAAAGACTCTCTAAACCTGATCAAATCCGGCCGACAATGGGCCTGGAAACATTTTGCCATACAACTTCGCTGGGGATTTAATTTCAGTTTTCCCAACCGGTTAGCGGGAGCCCCGGTAAAGGTATTATCCTCCTTGTGGGCACGCTCGTCACGAAACAGTCAGAATTCCAAATTTTTTCTGGAAGAAGGAGACAGCCCGTTTCAAACCATTGATTTACCCGGTGTGAACACCAACAATTATGAAGCGCTCTATGCCTCTACAGCTGTAACACAAAGCGAATTCTCTCCGGCAGATAATAATTTCAGACTGAATATTCAGTTCAACCCCAGTAATCCGGCTGCCGAAGGATGGCTGGATTACCTGGATCTCAATACACGAAGTGCACTCCGTTACCGGGATACGCCCCTGTTTTTTCGCGACCTGAAGAGTACCGGTGCAGGCAGTATTGCCTCTTTTAGTATCCAGGAGGCACATGCCGGAATGATGGTTTGGGATGTAACCAATCCGCAAAAGATCAAACGAATGGCAACAAGCCTGAGTAACCGGATTCTCTCTTTCAAAGCGACTGCCGACTCTTTACACGAATACATCCTGTTTGATCCGTCTGATCCGGACCTGCCTGTTCCGGTTTATCAGGGTGAAGGAGTAGGCGAAATTGCCAATCAGAACCTGCACGGAATGGAAGCTCCGGACATGATAATCATTGTTCATGAAGGGCTGAAAAGTTATGCACAGCAACTTGCAGATTATCATCATGAAAAAGACGGATTGGTCTCTCAGCTGGTCACTCCTGATGAAATTTACAATGAGTTCTCATCCGGGATTCCCGATGTTTCAGCCATCCGCGACTTTCTGAAAATGTTTTTTGACCGGGCCGGGAATCAGCCGATGAAACTTAAATACCTGCTGCTGTTCGGAGACGGTTCCTATGATAACAAAGGTATTGGAAAAACATTCAAAACCTGCTTACCGACCTATCAGTCACTTGAATCTCTTTATCCCACAAGTTCCTATCTGTCAGATGATTTTTACGGATTGCTGGGAGATCATGATGAAATGGAGTCAGGGAAACTCGACCTGGGTATCGGTCGTCTTCCGGTACTCACCGAGAATGATGCAGCAATTGTGGTGGATAAGATTCTTCACTATAAAGACCGGAGTACCTTTGGAGACTGGAGAAACCTGGTCTGTTTCATCGGGGATGATGAAGACGGGAACGGGCACATGCGCGATGCTAATATTCTGGCCGACAAGTTGCGTGATGAATATCCGGCATTTAACGTGGATAAAATCTTTCTGGATGCTTACCAACAGGTATCGGTCCCGGCCGGGGAACGTTACCCCGAAGTCAACCGGGCCATTAATGACCGGGTCAGAAAAGGGGCACTGATTATCAATTACCTGGGGCACGGAAGCGAACGCGGATTGGCACACGAAGAGATCCTGACTACCAGCGATATTAAGAACTGGACCAACAAAAACAGACTTCCGCTTTTTATGACCGCTACCTGCGAGTTCAGTCGTTTTGATGACATTGAACTGGTTTCGGCCGGCGAATGGGTGTTATTAAATCCCAACGGAGGAGGGATAGCCCTGTTTTCAACGACCCGTTTGGTGTACAGCTCCCCCAATTTCAGACTTAATAAACTGTTTTATGATTATATATTTAAGACAAATGCAACCGGTAAACCGAACAGACTGGGTGATGTCATGCGGTTAACAAAAAACGCAGTGGGCAGTGAATTGAACAAACTCAGTTTTTCCCTCCTGGGTGATCCGGCCCTGACACTTGATTTTCCGGAAAATGAGATCAGAATGACCGAGATCAATGATCAACCCGTCAATACCTTTAAAGACACGCTCAAAGCTCTTTCAAAAGTTAAAATTAGCGGATATATATCTAATCATCAGGGAGA
>JAGHDB010000061.1 GCA_021160155.1 Bacteroidales bacterium
CTCTAAAATTAAGTATTTAATTATTTTTGACTCTGGTAATAATACACTGAATTATGAATCAGGAAGAATTGTTTAAGAGGTTGGTGAGTCACTGTAAGGAATATGGCTATGTATTTCAGTCGTCTGAAATCTATGACGGGTTGAGTGCAGTATATGATTATGGTCCATACGGGGTTGAACTAAAGAATAATATCAAAAAATACTGGTGGGATTCCATGGTGCTGCTTCACGAGCAGGTTGTGGGATTGGATTCTGCAATCTTTATGCATCCGACCGTTTGGAAAGCATCGGGCCATGTAGATGCTTTTAATGACCCCCTGATTGATAATAAAGATTCAAAAAAACGGTACCGGGCAGATGTGCTGATTGAAGAACACCTTGAGAAAATCGATAATAAAATTGAGAAAGAGATCGTCAAAGCCCGTAAACGGTTTGGTGAAACATTTGATGAACCGCTTTTCAAAGAGACCAATCCACGGGTTAAAAAATACAACGATCAACGGCAACAATTGCATGAGCGGTATCAAAAAGCCATGGAGTTGCCCGATTTAAAAGAACTCAGACAGATTATTCTGGATTATGAAATTGTTTGTCCGATATCCGGAAGCCGTAACTGGACGGAAGTCAGGCAGTTCAATCTGATGTTTGCTACTGAAGTCGGATCGACGGCGGAGAGTGCCATGAAAGTATTTCTCAGACCCGAAACTGCCCAGGGAATCTATGTTAATTTTCTTAATGTGCAGAAATCCGGGAGAATGAAAATACCGTTCGGGATAGCACAAATCGGGAAAGCTTTCAGAAATGAGATTGTAGCCAGGCAATTTATTTTCAGGATGCGGGAATTTGAGCAGATGGAAATGCAGTTTTTTGTCAAACCGGGCGAAGAGTTAAAATGGTTTGAATATTGGAAAAATATTCGCATGAATTGGCATCAGGCACTCGGCTTCGGGGCCGACATGTATCGTTTTCATGATCATGACAAACTGGCTCATTATGCCAATGCCGCTACAGATATCGAATTTCGTTTTCCGTTTGGATTCAAAGAGGTGGAGGGAATTCACTCCCGGACAGATTTTGATTTGAAAATGCACCAGGAATATTCGGGAAGAAAAATCCAGTATTTTGATCCGGATGATAATACCTCTTATACTCCCTATGTCATCGAAACATCCATCGGGGTTGACAGGATGTTTTTACAGATCATATCGGCTTCGCTGAAAGAAGAAGAAGCACCTACTGCTGAAGGAGGCGTGGCTATGCGAACTGTTTTGAAACTTCCTCCGGCACTTGCCCCGGTTAAACTGGCTGTATTTCCGCTGGTCAGAAAAGATGGCCTTCCCGCGATCGCAAGGAAAATTATCAGCGATCTGAAATTTGATTTTTATTGCCAGTATGACGAAAAAGATTCAATCGGTAAAAGATACCGAAGGCATGATGCCATAGGAACACCTTATTGCGTGACAGTGGATCACCAGACGCCGGTGGATGATACCGTAACCCTCCGTAACAGGGATACTATGGTGCAGGAGCGGGTAAAAATTGCCGCTCTGAAAGAGATCATAGCCGATAAAGTGTCCGTCATCAGCCTGCTGAAATAACCTGTAACTTGCAGCCTGCAATCAAAAAAAATCACATGAAAAAGCTCAACACCTTTCTACGCCCGGTATTTCCAGAACTGCTAATGGTGGTGATTATGGCGATCCTTGCATTGGGATATATGAGCCCGGTTTTTGAAGGCAAAACATTGCCCCAGGGCGACATCATCAATGCACAGAATATGGCCCGTGAAACTGACCGGTTTCAAGAAGAGACCGGGGTTTATCCGGGATGGACCGATGCGGCTTTTGGCGGAATGCCGACTTATCAGATCAAATCTCCTCCGTCGGGGAACCTGTTCAAATCGCTGTTGCGGATTTTTAAGTTCTGGCTGCCCGGTTATACGGTGGCCATTCTTTTTGCCTGTCTGGCAGGTTTCTATTTTTTACTGCGCATCTTACGGCTGAATCGATGGCTTGCATTGGCCGGGGCCATTGCTTTCGGATTGGGGTCACATAACCTGCAACTGATTGAAGCCGGGCATGTGGGTAAAATCTACGCGGTAGCTTACCTCGCTCCGGCGGTGGCCGGGATGTTGCTGGTTTATCAGCGGAAATATCTATGGGGCGGTTTACTGACGGCAGTCGGACTGGGGATTGAGATAGCCACTAATCATGTGCAGGTTACGTACTATTTAGGTATCATAATACTGATTTACATGGGGGTGGAGTTTATCTATGCAGTTAAAGAACACTATTTTAAACATTGGGTGATAGGGGCCCTGACACTTTTTGTAGCGTTGATACTGGCGGTTCTTCCCAATATGACCACGGTTTTAACCACTGCTGAATATACACAGGAAACTACCAGAGGGAAAAAGGTGTTAACCTCACAGGATGAAAATGCCGTTAAGGGAAAATCGGGATTGGATCTGGGTTACATTACCAACTGGAGTTATGGTATAGGAGAAACATTAAATCTTTTTATCCCCAATCTTTACGGGGGTAGTTCCGGTACGGATGTGGGACTGAAATCGCAGTTTTATAAAGAGTTAAAGAAAAGAGGTGTACAAAATCCCGGGAAATTGGTGAAACACGCACCTACCTATTGGGGCAGCCAGCCCTTTACCAGCGGTCCGCATTATGTGGGGGCTTTTACGATTTTTCTGGCCATATTGGGACTGTTTCTGGTCAGGGGCCCGAAAAAATGGTGGCTGTTATTTGCCATTTTGTTGTCGTTTATGCTGGCATGGGGAAGAAATTTTATGGGACTTACGGAGTTTTTTGTACGGCATGTACCGCTGTATGCCAAATTTCGGGATGTGACCAATATTTTAATCGTGGCACAATTTGCTTTGCCGCTGTTGGCATTTTTAGGGCTTAAGGAGTGGTTTGCCGATGGCATGGATACAGAAAAGAAATTGAAGAAATTGTATTATGCCACCGGAATAGCGGGAGGAATAGCCCTGCTGTTCCTGTTGATACCCTCACTGGCCGGATCATTTACCAGTCCGGCTGATGCCAGGTACAAACAGACCTGGATTGCTGCTGCTTTGCAGAATGACCGGTTGACGCTTGCACGTAATGATGCATTCAGAACTTTGGTTTTTGTTTTATTGACGGCCGGTGTTTTATGGGCCTCTGTCAAAACAAAACTTAAGAAAGAATACCTGTTTGCCGGGCTGGTTTTATTGGTATTGATCGATTTATGGTCGGTGGGTAAACGTTATTTAAATAATGAGGATTTTGTAACCCGGCGTACCTTAAAAAGCCAGGTGGCTGCCCGTCAGGCAGATCAATCCATCCTGAAAGACCAGGAGATTGATTTCAGAGTATTGGATTTGACGAATCCGGCTAATGGAGATCCGTTCCGTTATTCCCTTCCATCGAGGTTTCATAAATCAGTTGGGGGTTACCACGGTGCCAAACTGGGGCGCTACCAGGATTTGATCGAGCACTATCTGGTTCCTGAATTGCAGTCATTTGGTGAGGCCCTGAATGAACCTACACTGGATAAGATCAACCGGGCCCTGTCGGGGATGAATTGTTATAACATGCTCAATACCAAATATATTATCGTCAGGCCGGATGTGGGGCCGGTTAAGAATCCCTACCGGCTGGGCAGTGCCTGGTTTGCATCGGATATTATGACGGTAAAGAATGCGAAGGAGGAAATTTCAGCCCTGGGGACCATTAATCCTGCTGTTACGGCGGTATTACCGAAAGAATATGAGTCAAAGATTAACGGTATTCAAAATAAGGCTACAAACGGAGATTCAGCCGATGTCATTAAAATTACCGAATACCGGCCGAACGGTTTGGTGTATCAAACTACTACTGCGGAAAAACGTTTGGCTGTATTTTCTGAAATATGGTATCCTCATGGTTGGAAAGCTACTATAGATGGTACGACGGCTGAAATTTTACGAGCCAATTACCTGTTGCGTGCCATGGTTATTCCGCCCGGTTCACACCGGATTGAATTTAAATTTGATCCATTCTCTCTGAAAGCCGGCAAACTGATCAGCGCCGGCGGAAGCATCCTGGTATTACTCCTGATCGGATTAGCCGTCTATTTTAGTAGCATAGGATCTAAAACCTCCGGTTTTTTATCACGAACCCTACAAAACGAAACGGAATCCACAGGTGACGGAAAATAGTAGCGGTCCATCCATAATGTGTGCGCATACTGTGAAATCTTTCTTTCAAACTTTGGGGAATATGCTGCTTTGAATGACCACCGTCTAAAAAACCGCTGAGAATCATACGGGTATTGAAAATGGGGGGATAGATTGATGCAGTGGTCAGATTTTCAGCTTTTTTTAACATGCGGATCACCCAGTCGAAATCTGCAGAATGGTGATAATGAAGGTTGTAGGGCTCAACAAGTTTCCGGCTTACTAAAACAGACTGATGGCACACCAGCATTCCTTTCTGAAAACTTTTGGAAGTCAATACTTCAGGAGGTCTCAATCTTCTCAATCCGATCTCATGACCCTTGCGGTTAATGATCATGGTATCCCCATACAGGATGAACGGCCACCCGTCTGACCGGTTCTCCTTTGCGGAAGGACCGGGTTCAGGAAAAAAGGAGTGTACCATTTTTTCAACCGTATCCGGCCGGTAAATCCGGTCACCCGAATTGATAAACCACACATAATCCCCTGAAAAAAGTTCAAGTCCTTTATTCATGGCATAATAAATTCCTTCATCGGGTTCACAAACCCAACGGGTAACCACATCTTCATACCTGTGAATTACCTCCGGGGTGTTATCTGTGGAGGCGCCGTCAATGATGATGTATTCGATATAAGGATAGGTTTGGGAACGGATGCTTTTCAGCGTCTCTTCAAGAAGGCCGGCACTGTTATAGGTAACCGTGATCACTGAAATCAGAGGCCATCCGGGTTTTTGTATCGCAGTTTTCATCATTGCCTGATCGTATAACCATTAAAGATATACCCCTTATGATCAATGACAAAAGCATTTTTGCTATTTTCGTAAGAAATTCCGCTATGTTTTACCGGCTTTTGCGTATTCAGCAATTTTTTGAAGCAGGCTACCAGTCAGTAGTCAGCTTGATCCGTGTACTACTCAGATCACATTACCGATCGGCTTTAAGCCGGGAACGTAAAGTACGGGATGAATTGTTTGTGCTGGGTAACGGGCCGGGTTTAAAAGCGCACCTTGATAAATATAGTCCGCTTCTGAAATCGAAAGAGTTAATGTGTGTCAATCAATTTGCGCTAACTCCTTTCTATACGGAGTTAAAACCTGCTCATTATGTGTTGCTTGACATCGGGTTTTTTGTTGACCCGACACTTCCGCGTATGAAAGAGAACAGAGAAAGGCTTGAAAAAGTTTTCAGGGAGGAAACGGATTGGCCGATGACGCTTTATTTACCTTATGAGGCCCGAAAAAGTCAGTTCATAAAAACGGTATTAACTACTGCGAAGTTTGTCGGAATTGTTTTTTACAACCGGACCGTAGCAGACGGACTTAAACCGGTAAGGCATTGGATGTATCGGAAAAACCTGGGAATGCCCCCTCCTCAGAACGTATTAATCGGAGCTTTAATGGTGGGGTTGAATCTGGGTTATCGCAAAATTATCATATTGGGTGCAGATCACTCCTGGCATTTGGGACTGCAGGTTGACCGGGAGGGGATGTTGAATTCTGCCGAGCAACATTTTTATGATAAAAAACCATCGGTAGTAGCTGTTCATCATCCTGAAACTCTTGACCGGACAAAAATTCACGACTATTTTTTCAATCTCTACCGGACATTCAGGAGTTATCATCTGATCCGGCAGTTTGCTGATCATGAGAATGTCAGTATGATCAATGCCAGTACCGTCAGTTATATTGATGCATTTATCAGAAGACGGCTGAGTGACTATCCCTGGTCGGAAGATCAGAAATGATCGTTAAATTCACGATTGGCCCGTTGATAATCTTCAGGTTTGCCAATATCCATCCAAAATTCTCTTACCGGGTAAGATCGTGTGGGATGACCTTTTTGAACCAGTAATTCAAAAAGCCGGGTCATATCCATCTGCTTATTTTGAGGGATCAGATCCAGGATTTCAGGATTCAGTACATAAATTCCGGCGTTCACATAAAATTGCTGTACCGGTTTTTCTTCAATAGACACGATGTGCTCCTTATCTAACCTGACTACGCCATAGGGGACTTCCATCCCGTACTCCCGGATGCACATGGTGGCTGCAGTTTCATGCCTGATGTGAAAATCCATCAAGTCTTCAAAGTCAATCAGGGTAAGAATATCTGCATTCATCACAAAGAACGGTTCGTTCGGGGAAGTAGTGATCAGGCTGAGAGAACCGGACGTACCCATCGGCTGACGCTCGGTGACATATTCTATGTGTACATCAAAACGGTGTCCGTCTCCGAAATAATCGGCAATCATTTCTCCTTTATAATTTAAGGAGATCAGAAAATTACTGAATCCGGATAGTTTAAACCGTTTGATGAGTGTTTCAAGAATGGGGCGGTCTCCAACCTGAAGAAGGGGTTTGGGTGTATCATCGGTCAGTGGTTTTAACCGGCTGCCCCGGCCTCCGGCCATCAGCACTACCAGATTAGAGTGTTTTTCGTGTTCAAGAAGCCGGTCGATCTCAGCCAGACGGATGACTTTACCCTGTTCATCGATCACGGGGATCTGAAAAATTTTACGTGAAACAGCCAGTTCGATCAACTTGGTTTTTGGATCATTTGAAAAGGCGGTAACGGGATGAGCGTTATAAAGGTCTGTAATCCGGTCGTCAAGTTGCAATCCGCGCAACAATCCCCTTCGAATATCGCCGTCTGTCAGGGTGCCCATCAGCCGGTCATGCTCATCCACGATAAGGGCAATTTTCATTGCACCCGACTCGATCACTTCAAGTGCCTGCCGGATAGTGGCATGAACCTGTAATTTAATTTCATTCAACTGGTACATGAGGGTCAAAGATCGTAAAACCGTTTGATACGGAGTTTCTGGAGATCGGTTTTTTTAAGTTCACGAATAATTTTTTCCGTTGAATGGCCGTTTCCGTAAGGATTTTTTACTTCTTGCAGACTGTTTTTAAAGGAGGGAGAGAAGAGTTTTTGAATAGCTTTGATGATGGCAGATTGTTCACATTCACAATCGATTACGGAATTGGCGCGGACTCTTCCTTCCTGTCGACGGCCGATATTAACGGTTCCGGTATGGAGAGACGGAGCTTCGATGATCCCGCTCGAGGAGTTACCCACCACACCGTCCACCCACTTCATGAATGAAAGGTAGCGTAACTGTCCCAGTGATTTAACCATGAGAACCCTTTTGGGATGATTTGAAGCGAATGACTCCAGTGTATTGATAATCTCCTGATGGCCCGGATCGGCATTAGGGTAAGTAATAATGAAATGGATATCCTGAAAAGTTTCCAGAGCACCGGTAAGGGTATCAATTTGCCGGCCGGGAGATGAAGTACTCAGGGTTTCGGGATGGTACGTAACCAGCAGGTTTTTCAGACCGAATATAAAACCGGTATCTTCTTCTAATTGACTCTTTGAAAGCAGGTTTAATCGGTTTATTGAATCCAGTCCGGTTGCCCCCACATGAAAAACTCTCCGGGGATCTTCGCCCATCTGGATTACTCTTTTACGGTAAGATTCGGTAGCCGTAAAATGGAGATGTGACAATTTGGTAATGGCATGCCTGAAGGCATCATCCATTGCGCCAAAAGTCAATTCACCTCCATGCAGATGGGCAACGGGGATAGATGCAATATTTGCGGCAAGGGCGGCTCCGACCACTTCAAAACGGTCACCCGGCAGGATGATCAGATCGGGTGCGAGGGCAGTAAAAGCCGAACCGAAACCCTCCAGGGCGATTGACAGTGAATGAGTAATATCCATCGGCTGATCCCCGTGAAGTTGCATGTCAAAACTCCGGTCAACCGTAAATCCGTCCTCCCGAATCCGGTCAATTGTTGAACCGAAATCTGACGACAGATGGGTACCGGTAACTACCAGTTGAAGCGTAAAACCGGGATCTTCACGAATTGACCGCATCAACCAGTAAAGCAGTCCGTATTCTGCTCTGGTTGTAGTTACCACACAGATTTTATGCATCAGATGAGATCATTTTTTGTATAGTTCTTTGCAGCCGGCGTGCCAATCAGATCATCCCATCGAAGGGGAGAGATTCCGATACCGGGCCGTTTCACGGTGAGGTTTTTTTCGGAGAAGAGTTCCCCTTTTTTAATATCTCGTGAAGCGACAATACTTTTTCGTGTGGCAGCCATATTTTTCCGCTCGCTTTTCGAGGGCTCCTTGCGTTTGTGCCCCATAGATTTTTCGATATGGCGAATGGCTGTAATCATTGCTTTCAGTTCATCCGGTTCAAGACTTGCCCGGTGATCCGGGCCATCCAGATTACGGTTAAGCGTAAAATGTTTTTCAATGACTGAAGCACCAAGTGCGACTGCAGCAACCGGGACTTCAATACCGGGTGTATGATCAGAATATCCC
>JAGHDB010000238.1 GCA_021160155.1 Bacteroidales bacterium
GTTACAAGATAATGTACAACAGATTTAAAGAAAACCTGATCACGCAACTGACCGGTATTCAGAAGGCCGGGCTTTATAAAAACGAACGGATACTGACCTCTCCCCAGGGTACCCTGATCAAAACAGCCGATGAAAGAGAAGTACTGAATTTTTGTGCCAATAATTATCTCGGACTCTCCAACCACCCGCGTCTTATCGAAGCCGCTAAAAAAGCAATGGACACGCATGGATACGGCATGTCATCCGTCCGCTTCATCTGCGGAACCACTAACCTGCATAAAGAACTGGAGCAAACCATCTCCGACTTTTTCGGGACCGAAGAAACCATTCTGTATGCCGCGGCTTTCGATGCCAACGGTGGTGTTTTTGAACCGCTCCTGACCGATCAGGACGCCATTATTTCTGATTCACTGAATCACGCATCCATCATTGACGGTGTCCGTCTCTGTAAAGCCAAACGGTACCGGTACAGGAACGGTGACATGGATGACCTTGAAGATCAGCTTATTCAAGCCCGGTCGCAACGGTTTCGCCTGATCGTAACCGACGGCGTTTTCTCTATGGATGGCAATGTTACTCCACTGGATCAAATACTTCAACTGGCTGAAAAATACGATGCTATGGTGATGATCGATGAATCCCACTCCGCCGGCGTCATCGGCAAAACAGGTCGCGGTACCACAGAATATTACCATGTCACAGGCCAGGTGGAGATCATTACCGGTACACTCGGAAAAGCTTTCGGAGGTGCCATCGGAGGATTTACTACCGGTAAAAAGGAGATCATCAGCATGCTGCGACAAAGATCCCGCCCTTATCTCTTTTCCAATTCCATTCCGCCTGCCGTGGCAGCCGCCGGTATCGAGGCATTTAAAATGATGAATGAATCCACCCGGTTACTTGATCAGCTGAAAGAAAACACCCGGTATTTTTACGAGCAGATGACCCAAAAGGGATTTCATATCAAACCAACCAGGTCAGCCATCTGTGCGGTCATGCTGGGCGATGCCAAACTATCACAGGAATACGCCACCCGCCTGCTTGAGGAGGGAATTTACGTCATCGGTTTCTATTTCCCGGTAGTCCCTAAAGGCGAAGCCCGTATCCGGGTGCAACTCAGCGCCGCCCATTCACGTAACCAACTCGATCAGGCAATTGAAGCATTTGTGAAAGCAGGCCAAACACTGGGCGTTGTCTGATTTGTAATAGCCTTTTAACTTTAAACTTTTTGAACTTACTTTGGCCTTTATCCTTTGGCCTTTGACCTTTATTCTTATATCTTAGGAGATCCAAAATCCATAATTCTCTATCTCTATGTCAAACATCGGATCTTATGACGAACGAGTTAAAAACTTCTCCTGGAAACAGGCTGAAAATGAGCTCGAATACAAAGAAGGTCAAATCATTAATATCGGCTGGTACTGCTCCGACCGGATATGTGAAATGGGAAAAGCCGATAAATTGGCCCTGATCTGGGAGGGCCGTACCCCGGAACAACAAAAAAAATTCACTTTTAACGACATCCGCGGATACAGCAACACCATCGGTGCATTCCTGCACGAACTGGGCATCCGGCCTGAAGACCGGGTCTGCCTTTTTATGGATAAAATTCCGGAACTCTATTTCGGCCTCTTGGGTATTCTCAAGATCGGCGCCATCGCACAACCCCTCTTTTCAGCCTTCGGGGACGAATCCCTTTTTGTACGGCTGGATAACGCCTCCACCCGGGCCATCATTACCCAGCGCAAACATGTATCCAAAATACATAAGATCCTCGATCGTCTGCCTGACCTTGAATTCATAATAATTGTGGATCAACCGGAGAACAAATCCCTGAAAGAAAGAGAGGTGGTTTTTAATATGGAAGCATCCGGGCCGTCAGACCACCTGGATATTTATCCCACAAAAGCAGAATCCCCTTCGCTGCTCCATTATACCTCAGGCACAACCGGCCAGCCTAAAGGGGTGAAACATGTTCATTACTCCCTGATTTCCCAATACCTGACCACCAAATGGGTACTCGACCTGAAGGATGATGATATTTACTGGTGTACGGCCGATCCCGGCTGGGTTACCGGTACGTCGTACGGAATTATCGGACCCTGGAGCCTGGGTATTACCCAATGCGTGTCGGATAGCGGTTTCTCCGCTGACTCATGGTATCAATTTATCGACAGACACCGGGTAACTGTTTGGTACTCCGCCCCAACCGCAATCCGCTCACTCATGAAAGCAGGAGACGACCTGGTGAAAAAATATGACTTGTCCTCCCTTCGCCATCTTGCCAGTGTGGGAGAACCGCTGAATGCCGAAGCAGTTATCTGGTCGCAAAAAGTTTTCGGTAAACCATTCTATGACACGTACTGGCAAACCGAAACCGGCTCTATCATGATCGGTAATTTCCCGGGAATGAAAGTTAAACCCGGCTCCATGGGTAAAACTTTTCCGGGTATCACCGGCGTGATCCTGGATGATGCCACGGGAGAACCCATTTCCGAACCCAATAAATCCGGACTCATCGGTTTTAAATACGACTGGCCGGCCCGGATGAGAACCTACTGGAACAATGAAGCAACCTTTCAGAAAAAATTTAAAAACGGATGGTACCTCACAGGTGATAAATCTACCATCGATCCGGACGGATATTATTGGTTTATAGGCCGGGATGACGATGTGATCAATACCGGAGGCCATCTGGTAAGCCCCTTTGAAGTCGAATCGGCCCTGCTTGAACATGAAGCTGTGGCCGAATCCGCTGTAGTCTCCAAACCGGATGAGGTCAATATGGAAGTGGTAAAAGCTTTTGTAACCCTCAATCCGGGATATGAACCGAGCGAAGAACTCGAACTGAAAATCATGAACTTCATACGAAAAAAACTCTCCCCGCTCGCCATGCCCCAGGAGATCGAATACCTCGATAAACTCCCGAAAACCCGCAGCGGCAAAATCATGCGACGCCTGCTGCATGCACAGGAATGGGGTGAAGAGATCGGAGACGTTTCAACCCTCGAAGACGATTAAAAAACCGGTAAAAAAATATTACTATGACAACAGATCCTAATACACTGAAACAAACCATCCTCGACTATGTCATTGACGAATATGCCGAGGAAGATGACGAAGTAACTTTCGATACCCCGCTGATATCAGGGGGACTGGTTGACTCCTTTTCCATGGTATCCCTTAAAAGATTCCTTGAAGTGCAATATAAAATCTCAATCCCGGACGACCGGGCCACACCCGAAGCATTCGATACCGTCAACAGTATCGCTTCTCTTGTCGCCGGATATCTGTAAAAACAAATCAAAATGGGCTACAGCAATCACATCAGAAAAATTTATCAGAATCAACTGGCTGAAATAGA
>JAGHDB010000196.1 GCA_021160155.1 Bacteroidales bacterium
GTTTAATCAATTGTTGTCTGACAAAGGCCTGTGTGGCATTCTGGATGTAAAGAAATAATTTATAACTGAAAAACAGAACTTTACAAATGAAAAAGATCGTACTGCCGGTCGTGCTGTGCCTCCTTATGGGAGCAGGCGCTTTTGCCCAGAAGAGACTGGGGAATGAGACCGGACAACAAAAGAAAGAACGGATGGCATGGTGGACCCACGACCGTTTCGGGATGTTCATTCATTGGGGGCTCTATGCACTGCCTGCCCGCCATGAATGGGTGAAAAATTATGAAAGAATGACCAATGAACAGTATCAGAAATATTTCGACCTGTTTAATCCCGATCTTTATAACCCGGCCGAATGGGCTAAAATGGCTAAAAATGCCGGTATGAAATATGCCGTGCTCACTACCAAACACCACGAAGGATTCTGCCTGTTCGACTCGAAATACACCGATTATAAAGCAACCAATACACCTATCGGCCGTGACCTGGTTAAAGAATACGTGGATGCTTTCAGGGCAGCAGGTTTGAAGATCGGATTTTATTACTCGCTGATCGACTGGCACCATCCGGATTATACCATCGACCGGGTACACCCTCAGCGGGCCGCCACGGACGAAGAGTATGACCGGCTGAACCACGGACGCGACATGAATGTGTACCGGACCTACCTGAAAAACCAGGTCCGTGAACTGATGACCAATTACGGTAAAATCGATATCCTCTGGCTGGATTACTCTTTCCCCGGTAAACACGGGAAAGACCATAACGACTGGGATTCAGAAGCACTGTTGAAAATGGTCAGGCAACTGCAACCGGGCATCATCATCAACGACCGGCTCGATCTGAAAGAGTATGAAGATGGCTGGGATTTCACTACCCCCGAACAATTTAAAGTACCCGAATGGCCTACATGGAACGGTAAAAAAATCCCGTGGGAAACCTGCCAGACCTTCAGCGGCTCATGGGGATACTACCGCGATGAAATGAGCTGGAAAAATACCAAACAACTGCTGGTATTGCTCATCGAATCGGTCAGCAAAGGAGGTAACCTGCTGCTGAATGTTGGTCCGACTGCCCGGGGCACCATCGATTACCGGGCCCAAAACGCCCTGGCCTCCATAGGTAAATGGATGAAATATAACAACCGCTCCATTTACGGCTGTACACAGGCCCCCGAAGGATTCAAAACACCTGCCAACAGTCTGCTTACCTATAATCCGGTAACCAACCGGCTCTATGTGCACCTGCTGGATTACCCGCTGACCAATTTTACCCTGCCGGGATATAAAGGAAAAGTGAAATACGCCCAGTTTCTGCATGATGCCTCCGAAATCGCCATCACGGCTCCGCACGGATACTGGTTGAAAATGGAACAAAATAAAAACGACCTGAACCTTCGGCTGCCGGTGCTCAAACCGCCGGTTGAAATTCCGGTTATTGAACTGATCCTGAATTAAATAACTCGAACTGAGCAGCTTTCGGTTTATAAACAGATAACCCTACATCCGGGATATATAAAAAATCCTATATTTACCCCGTCAACTTAACCTGTGTAAACAGTAATGTTCAAAAAAATACTGGTAGCGAACCGGGGTGAGATAGCCATCCGGGTTATGCGTTCATGCCGTGAAATGGGGATTTTGACGGTTGCAGTTTTCTCGGATGCCGACCGCAAATCACAGCATGTCAAATATGCCGACGAAGCTTACTACATCGGCCCTTCTCCTTCCAATGAGTCGTACCTGAATATCGACCGGATCATCCGGGTGGCCAAAGAGTACCGGGCCGAAGCCATTCATCCCGGATACGGATTTCTCTCAGAAAACGCCTCTTTCTCAAAACGTTGCAAAGAAGAAGAAATTGTATTCATCGGGCCTTCTCCTGAAGTCATCGAAACCATGGGTGATAAAATCACCGCCCGTGAAACCATGATCCTTTCGGGTGTACCGGTTGTCCCGGGAATCAATGAAAACCTGACCGATGAAAAAGAGGCCCGTAACAAAATCCTCGAAGTCGGGCTCCCGGTAATGATCAAAGCTTCCGCCGGTGGCGGAGGAAAAGGAATGCGGCTGGTACGCGAAGAGAAAGAGATCATTTCAGCACTCCGTGCCGCCCGTTCCGAAGCACTGGCAGCATTCGGTGACGACACCGTCTATATCGAAAAATACATCTCTACGCCACACCATATTGAATTTCAAATTCTGGCCGATAAACAGGGACACGTCATCCATCTCTGTGAGCGCGAATGCTCGGTACAACGGCGACATCAAAAAGTGGTTGAAGAAACTCCCTCCCCCCTGGTCACTCCCGAAATGCGTGAAGAGATGGGCCGGCATGCCGTGGCTGCAGCCCGGTCGGTTCATTATGAAGGAGCCGGCACCATCGAGTTCCTGGCCGATAACGACCGCAATTACTACTTTCTTGAGATGAATACCAGGCTGCAGGTTGAACATCCCATTACCGAACAGGTCGTCGGAATCGATCTCGTAAAAGAACAGATCCGGATAGCTTCCGGCCAGCCCCTTTCAGTGGTCCAGGAA
>JAGHDB010000090.1 GCA_021160155.1 Bacteroidales bacterium
CCTACGGATCTCTGGCTGCCGGTTACCGCCCGGATCAAACCTCAAAAATCCATACAATATGCTCTGGGTGCGGTGTATGAAACTGATGAAAGCTGGGAAATAAGCCTTGAAGGATACTATAAAATTATGGAAAACCTTATTGAGTATAAGGAGGGCGCCAGCTTTTTCTCCATTCAGGATGACTGGCAGGATAAAATTGAACTGGGCAAAGGTGTTTCCTACGGAGCTGAAATTCTGGTACGCAAAAAATACGGTAAAACCTCCGGATGGATCGGATATACGCTATCCTGGTCAAACCGTAAATTTCAAAATATCAGCTTTGGAGAGTGGTTCCCTTACCGGTATGACCGGAGACATGATATCTCCATTGTGCTGAATCATGAATTCAATGATAGAATTGATATCGGAGCAACCTGGGTATATGGTACCGGTAATGCCGTAACTCTGGCACTTGAAAAATATGCGGGCCTTTCCAGCTTTTGGTCGGGATTTCAGTACTTTAACCCAATAGAGTACTATGAAAAGAGAAATTCTTACCGGATGCCGGCTTATCACCGGCTGGATGTCGGGATCAATTTTCACAAAGAAACCCGTTGGGGAGAACATACCTGGTCAGTGGGAGCTTACAATGTGTACAACCGAAAAAATCCGTTTTACCTGACCTTCGAGAATGATTACAAAAACGGATCCTCTCAAACAGTACTGAAACAGTATTCATTGTTCCCGATCATACCTTCAATTAGCTACAGTTTTAAATTTAATAAGATTGGTCGCCATGAAAAATAGATTCTCTGTCATTATAATATCACTTGTGTTACTCTCATGGGGATGTGAAAAAATTATTGATATAAATCTTCAGGATAAGGAACGGAAGATTGTGGTAAACGGACTGATGAATCCCGACAGCCTGGTTACTGTAAATCTTACTAAAAGTCTGGGAATTCTGGAAAACGATACTTTTTTGTTCATTGATAATGCACAAGTAACCCTTTCTCTTGAGGGCCGGCAGATAGGGATACTGCAATATATGGGAGCAGGCTACTATCATCTGCCGGATTTTTTCCCCTCGCCGGGCCACGATTACCGTCTGGATGTATCGGTGAAAGGAATGAATCCGGCTTATGCCGTTAGCGAAGTTCCTGACAAGGTTATGATTCAGGCCGTGGATACGGTTTCATTTTATGATGAATGGGGAAGCCGGACTTTAAAGATGAGTCTCAGATTTACGGATCCTGTTGATATGCCCAATTATTATGCTTTGGCGGTATATGCTACCGCCAAACGGTTTAATTATGAAACGGGGCAATATTATCCTGATAAAGAAACACATCCGGTTTATTTCGACCGGGATGATCCTTTTATGGAGCAATCGGGAACTGATTATGGCGGAAAACTGTTTTTTAATGATCAACTTTTCACAGGCAACCAAAAAGAACTGAATTTTCAGATAAATGATTATTCTTTAATAGAATCCGATACGGTTTGGCTTGAAGTCAGGCTCGAACAGGTTACCAGGCCTTATTACCTGTTTGTATTATCATTTAGTAAATACAGAAGTACTTCACACAACCCGTTTGCTGAGCCGGTACAGGTTTACAATAATATCAAAGGTGGTTATGGCCTGTTCTCGGGCTATTCTGCAGACTCAAAAAATATTGTAATTACCGGATGGGGCGGACATTAAAAATAAGCCTGTAACATCTTAGCGCGGTAATCGTCTTCAATATGATGACGGCTAATGAGTTTAATACAGAGGTTATCCCCCTGACAGATAAGTTGTTCAGATACACTTACCGGTTGCTTGGTGATCAGGAAGAAGCCCGTGATGCCGTTCAGGAGGTTTTTGTTAAATTGTGGAATCTGAGAGAACAGATGACTTCTGTCAGAAATATAGAGGCTTTTGCTGTACGTACGGCGAGGAATTACTGCCTGGATATGATTAAATCAAGACGGACCGTCAGTCTGGATGAATATGATTTTATCCAAAACAGGCATGCCGAATATAGTGATCCACAGGAAGAGATACAACGATCGGAGGCGGTCGGGTTATTACGTGAAATTATCCGGGCACTTCCCGAACCCCAACGATCGGTTATCTGGTTCAGGGATGTCGAAGGATATGAGTCAAAAGAGATTTGCAGTATGCTCTCCATGAATGACGGTAACCTGAGAGTGGTGCTTTCGAGGGCACGGCGAAGAGTGAGAGAAGAGTTTTTAAAAAGTTATGGTTATGACCACAAAAGAAATCAAAGCATTATTACAGAGGTATTATGAGGGAACTTCAACTGAAGACGAGGTCAGTCGTCTCGGTATATTGTTAAACCGGGATGACATTTCGAAAGAATGGGAAGAAGAACGGACCTATTTTAATGTTTTAAATGAATTACAGCATGAGGAGGTTTCAGTGCCGTCTGACCTGAAGCAGCAGGTTACAGAACGGCTTCAGTACAAACAAACTTCACATTCGGGTCAAAGATTCCGGCTTTTATATTTTTTATCAGGCGCTGCAGCTGTATTGTTGATTATGCTATCCGCATTGTGGTGGCTGAAATCCGGTAAGAATGGCAGGGATACTTTTTCTGATCCGAAACTGGCTTATGCTGAAACGCAGCAGGCAATCAATTTAGTAGCATACTATTTTGGTGAAGGCACCCGGCCGTTGCAAAAAATAGAAAAATTCAAAGAAGCTGTTAAACCATTACAGACATTACAGGAAATTGAATCAGCAGAAAAAAAGCTGGGTTATTTTGCAAAAATTAACGAAGGATATCAAACAGCAAAAAAAGTATTAAAAGGTAAATAATTATAGTAATGAAAAACCTGCTTACATCGGTTGTGATCCTTCTTCTCTCTGTGTCGGTACAGGGACAGAACAAATCTATTCAAAAGATCTTTGACCGGAATAAAGGAGCTGATGGTTTTACCTCGATTGTGATTACCAGGCACATGTTCGATCTGTTTTCAGAACTTGAAACCCAGCCGGATGATGATTACCTGAATCTGATAAAAAATCTGGATGGAATCAATATTCTGACGGCTTCAGAACCCGGAGTTAATAGCAGAAAATTTTATAATACAGTACTTAAAGAGATCCATAATAACAGATATCAGGAGCTGATGACGGTTCATGATACGGATCAGGATGTGGAGTTTTTCACCAGGGAAAAGAAAGGACAGGTAGTGGAACTTTTAATGCTGATAGGTGCTCAAAAACAAACTACCCTGGTATGGATTACCGGAATTATTGATATGAAAACCATTTCTAAATTGGCTGATAATTTGGGAATTGAAGGAATGGACCGGTTGAATAAGATTGATAAGTGATATCTTAAGCATCATCCTGCTATATTTGCTCCATGAATCTTTTGGGGCGTTTGATACAATTTTCCCTGCTGAGTACTCTTATTTGGTACACACCTGTTTGCCGGGGTCAATATTATACTACCGGTTCAGATCCGGCAAGTCTTCGATGGAGCCAGATCAAAACCTCTGAGTTCAGATTAATTTTTCCCGCTTCAGACTCGCTGAGAGCACTCAGAACTGCCGCATTTTTTAACAGTGCTATTCCGCATATCGGATCATCCCTGGATCATATACCCCGTAAGTTTCCGGTGTTAATGCATTCAGAATCTGTGATATCAAACGGGATGACCATTCTTTCACCCAGAAGAATCGAACTATTCCCGCGAAGTCCCGTGAGAAACCAGTCTGAATTATTTCTCTATCACTTGTTGATTCACGAAGGACGTCATATGGTCCAAATGGACAAATTAAACCAGGGAATCACAAGATTATTGTACCCTCTGTTGGGAGATCATGCCATTGCAGCAGTATTCGGATTACATATACCTTCATGGATGGCCGAAGGAGATGCGGTCTGGACAGAGACTCTGTTGAGTCATTCTGGCAGAGGACGGTCACCCTCATTCATTCGTCCGTTTCGTACGATGGTAATGGAACATGCTCCCCGTTCATGGGATCAAATGCTTTTTGGTTCCTATAAATATTTTATCCCAAATGCTTATGTATTTGGTTATTACATGGTAGGTATGTCCCGGTTGTTGGGAGGTTCCGGATTTTGGCGGGGTGCACTGGATGATGTTGCCAGGCGTCCATACCGGATTGCCAATCTATCAAGATATTCTCTTAAGCATACCGGTTTAGACCGGCAGCAATTGTTTACAAAGATCATCCAATGGAACCGGCAATACTGGAATTCGGAAAATCCACCGCCGGATTTTAAATTCAGGTTATTAA
>JAGHDB010000134.1 GCA_021160155.1 Bacteroidales bacterium
GCATGAATATGATCACATTATAATCAAATATTTGTTTATAATATAAACAAATTAATTATTATTATCTTTATCCTCATTAAATTTTATGCTTTTTATTCGGGAAATAGGATATCGAAAAGTTAACTTCCTGCTGGGCTTGCTGGGGATGATTGCTGCCGTGGCATTTGTGGTGGCTTTTTACACACTGACACAGGCGAGTCGCAATGAAACACGGTTGTTGACCCGGGGAATGGGATTTAATCTGCGGATCCTTCCGGGTGCAACCGATATGGAGGATTTCTGGATTTCAGGATATTCAGAGTGTTTTATGCCCGAAGAATATGTAGACCGGCTGGTGAAGGAACGGTCTTTAATGTTTGCCCATTTAACGGCAACCTTGCATAAGAAGATCTCCTGGCGGGATCAGGAGGTTATTTTAACCGGGATATCTCCTGACGAGCGGGAACCCGGAGGTATCCGGAGATCAAAAATGATCTTTGCGGTAAAGCCGGATAAAGTGGTTGTGGGGTATGAGATCACCCGGAAATTTAATATTTCAAAAGGAGATCAGCTGGAAATACTGTCACAAACATTTCAGGTTGAGAATACTCTTTCCGAAACGGCCAGTACGGACGATATCCGTCTTTATTTTGATTTGAAAACGTTGCAGCATCTGTTGCAACTGGATGGAAAAATCAATGAGATCATGGCGTTGAATTGTATTTGCTTTACCAAAACAGAAGATCCGCTCAGTGAATTGAGGCAGGAACTTCACCGGATCTTACCGGATACCCGGATCGTAATGAACAAGACCATTGCCGTGGCCCGCGAGCGGCAACGGGTTATGAACGATAAATATTTTTATACGTTGCTGCCATTTCTACTGGTTATTGCATTAATTTGGCTGGGGGCTACAACCATGATCAATGCTTCTTCAAGAATGCAGGAGGTGGGTACGTTAACGGCTTTGGGATTTGGAGGGGGACGCATCGCAGGATTATTCTTTGCCCGTGCTGCCCTGACCGGATTAGTAGCTGCCCTGGTAGGCTATTGGATCGGAACCGGCCTGGCTATGAACTACGGAGTGGAGATTTTCAAGGTGTCGGCTCATGCTATCCGGCCTATTCATAAACTTTTACTCTATGCAGTATTGAGTACACCGCTCTTTTCCTGTTTGGCTGCTTTTATTCCGGTTATGTGGACCATTAGCCGGGATACTGCAAAAAACCTGAAAAATGAATAGTATGCTTTCCTATGATTGAAGTGCAGCAACTTACACGGAAATTCAGAAACGGCAGCAGGTCTGTTACGGCTCTGGATCAAGTTTCCTTATCTGTTATCGAAGGGAGTTTCACTCTTATCAAAGGACCCAGCGGATCCGGAAAAACCAGTTTGTTGTTCTCAATCGGTGGCATGCTCAGGCCCACAAGTGGAACTGTTCGGGCATTCGGGAAGGATTTATATGCACTGCCGGCCAGCAGCCGAAGAAAATTGATAGCCACCCGTATTGCTTTTGTTTTTCAATCATATTATTTATTACCCTATCTGACGGTGAAAGAGAACATTTTTGTTCAGAACAGGCTCGGGTTTATTTCGATAGATAAAGACTATGTGTATAAGATAATTGATTTGTTGGGACTTACAAACCGCCTTCGTCATAAACCGGCTGAACTTTCAGTAGGCGAAAAACAGCGGGTGGTGCTGGCCCGCACATTAGCGGTACAACCCCGCCTGATCCTGGCTGATGAGCCGACAGGAAATCTGGATACTGAAAACTCCGGGATTGTTCTGGATATTTTTAAAATCTTTCAAAAGGAGGGGGGAACTTTGTTAATGGTGACACATGATCACCAGGCCGATTCACATGCCAGCCGGATATTTCATCTGAATCATGGCCGTCTCAACATCTCTTTATAAGGAATTGTTATTTTTGTTTATGTACATTTAACCAATCAATCATCAAATGAAACATCTGATCATTATCTCAACAATCGGGTTCTTTTTTCTTACCAGTTGCAACGAAACCATCCGGGTAACCAGCGTGGATCTGCCGGATACTACCCGGACAAATCTTCAATATATCGGGAATAAACCTCCTTTAGTGAACACACCGTTTATCAAGCTTCCCATCGGTTCGGTCAAACCTGGAGGATGGGTTATGAAACAGCTTGAATTGCAGGCAGATGGGTATTTTGGCCATTTGGGGGAGATCAGTCAATACCTGGTCAAAGAAAACAATTCATGGCTAAGCACCGATGGATCTGGAGATCATGGATGGGAAGAGTTGCCATACTGGTTGAAAGGATACAGCAACCTGGCCTATATTCTGGGTAGGGAGGATATGATCAAAGAAACAAAAATATGGATTGAAGCAGTTTTTAAAAGTCAAAAGGAGGATGGCTGGTTCGGTCCTGATCAAGGCCGTTCAGGTGCTGCTACCAACCTGAAAGGCCGGGAAGACCTGTGGCCCAATATGATCATGCTCTTTGTCCTTCAGGATTACTATTCATGGTCAGGGGACCAGCGAGTGATCACTTTGATGACCAAATACTTTAATTATTTGAAGAATATCCCGGAGGATAAATTTCTGGTAGGATACTGGCCGTCAAACAGAGGAGGAGATCTTCTTTACAGTGTATATTGGTTGTATAACCGGACTGGAGATAAATCCCTTCTGGATCTGGCGGCTAAGGTGCATAAGAGATCAGTAAACTGGACAGACGGAATAGCGAATTGGCACAATGTGAATATGTCGCAAAGTTTTGGCGAACCCTCTACTTATTATATGCAGACCAGGAACCCCAGACAGTTGGAGGCTGCCGATCGAAACTTCAGGGAGATACGGAAATTATACGGTCAGGTAC
>JAGHDB010000250.1 GCA_021160155.1 Bacteroidales bacterium
GTCTTTTGGTCTCCTCTTCATCCCAGATAGAATTGAATAAAAAAGATCCTCCATCTTTAAGTCCTTTCAGCATATCATATTTATTCAGATAACTGGGTACATGACAGGCCACAAAATCAGGTGTGTTGACCAGGTACGGCGAGCGTATCGGTTCATCCCCGAATCGTAGATGGGAGGCGGTAAAACCACCCGATTTCTTTGAATCGTAAGCAAAATAAGCCTGGCAATATTTATCCGTATTACCACCTATAATCTTGATCGAATTCTTATTGGCCCCCACAGTCCCGTCTGATCCCAAGCCGTAAAATTTGGCCTGGAAAGTGCCTTTTGGTGCCAGGTCGATTTCAGGCAACAGGGGCAACGACTTAAAAGAGACATCATCGATAATGCCAACCGTAAAATCATTTTTCGGTTCAGGAAGTTTAAGGTTATCAAAAACCGATATGATCATAGCCGGTGTGGTATCTTTTGAACTCAATCCATAACGGCCTCCCACGATAACAGGAGCATCCGGTTTGCCGAAAAAGATATTTCTGACATCCAGGTAAAGAGGTTCTCCGCCTGATCCGGGTTCTTTGGTACGATCAAGTACCGCAATCCTTTTAACACTCTCAGGCAGTACCTTAAGAAAATATTTGGCTGAAAACGGCCGGTACAGATGACAGGTTATCAATCCCACTTTCTCTCCCCGATCCGTAAGATGATCCACCACTTCACGTGCAGTTTCAGTGACCGAAGCCATAGCTATTATAATTCGTTCTGCATCCGGAGCACCATAATAGGTAAATGGATGATATTCACGGCCGGTTAAACGTGTGATCTCCTGCATGTATCTCTCTACCATATCAGGCACCTTTTCGTAAAAGGGATTGGATGCCTCTGTAGCCTGGAAAAAGATATCCGGGTTTTGGGCTGTACCCCGTGTAACCGGTTCTTCAGGATTCAGTGCCCGGTCACGGAATTGTTGTAATGCATTACGGTCAACCAGTTTTGCCAGGTCATCCATCTCGATAGTCTCCACCTTTTGGATTTCATGTGACGTACGAAAACCATCAAAGAAATGAACAAACGGTACACGGCTCTCGATGGCTGCCAGGTGAGCTACCCCTGCCAGGTCCATATTCTGTTGCACGCTGCCTGATGCCAACAGGGCAAAACCGGTTTGGCGTGTAGCGTAAATATCACTGTGATCACCGAAAATCGAAAGGGCATGAGCTGCCACACTGCGGGCACTTACATGAAAAACGGCAGGTAACAGTTCCCCTGCAATTTTATACATATTAGGCACCATCAACAGCAGCCCCTGGGAAGCAGTAAAAGTAGAGGTAAGAGCACCTCCCTGAAGACTTCCGTGAACCGCCCCCGATGCACCTCCCTCAGATTGCATCTCTACTACCTTTACCTCTTCGCCAAACATGTTTTTCCGGCCATGAGCCGCCCATTCATCAATGAATTCGGCCATGTTGGAAGAGGGGGTAATCGGGTATATGGCAGCTACTTCACTAAACATATAAGCAATATGTGAAGCTGCCTGGTTTCCGTCACAAGTGATAAATTTTTTATTTGACATGATTAAATATTTTTAAAACAACGAGCTCTAAACTGAGTCGCAAATTTAATATAAAAAGAGCTCTAAAAGTATGATAAATGTTTGTTCTTGAAGAGTGCAAAAATACGTACGGCTACTGACTGTTCATGGATATCAGAAACTCCTCGTTGGTCTGGGTTTTGCCCAGTTTATCCCGCATGAACTCCATGGCTTCCACCGGATTCATATCGGAAAGAAAGTTTCGTAAAATCCACATTTTTCTAAGAAAATCTTTCGGATGCAACAGATCTTCACGCCGTGTACTCGAAGCCTGGATATCCACAGCAGGCCATACTCTTTTATTTGAGAGCTTCCGGTCGAGCTGCAATTCCATGTTACCGGTCCCTTTGAATTCTTCAAAGATGACTTCATCCATTTTTGATCCGGTATCAATCAGGGCAGTAGCCAGAATGGTCAGCGACCCCCCGTTTTCAATATTACGGGCGGCACCGAAGAATCGTTTCGGACGGTGAAGGGCATTAGCATCCACTCCACCCGAAAGCACCTTGCCCGATGCCGGTTGTACCGTGTTATAAGCCCGCGCCAACCGGGTGATCGAATCCAGCAGGATCACTACATCATGACCACACTCTACCAGTCTCTTGGCTTTCTCCAGTACAATAGTAGCCACTTTAACATGTTTGTCTGCCGGTTCGTCAAAAGTTGAAGCAATCACTTCAGCTTTCACCCCGCGTGCCATATCAGTAACCTCTTCAGGACGTTCATCCACCAGGAGAACCATCAGGTAGGCTTCCGGATGATTGGCCGCAATAGCATTGGCAATCTCTTTCAACAAAATGGTTTTACCGGTTTTCGGCTGGGCAACGATCAACCCGCGCTGCCCTTTCCCGATTGGTGAAAACATATCCACAATCCTCGTGGATAAAGAGTTCTCAACATGCCCGGTAATATTGAATTTTTCGGTAGGGAAAAGCGGGGTCAGGTAATCAAAAGGAACCCGGTCACGAATAAAAGCAGGATCCCTGCCATTAATCTCCATGACTTTGATTAACGGAAAATATTTCTCTCCCTCTTTAGGCGGACGAATCGAACCTGTTACGGTATCACCCGTTTTTAATCCGAAAAGCTTGATTTGTGATTGCGACACGTAAATATCGTCCGGCGAATTCAGATAATTGAAATCTCCCGATCTTAAAAAACCATACCCGTCAGAAATGATCTCCAAAACCCCCGAACTGACAATGCTGTTATTAAAATCAAAAGCATTGTCTGGTTTACGCGGTTCTCTGCCTTCTTCCGGTTTGGTCTTTCGCAAAATCGGTTTCAGGGGAGCAGTCTGAGCAGTCGGTTCAGGCTTTGAGATTACAGGTTTAACAGGTTTTTCAGGCTGTGCCGGTTGTGCTGAATGGGCGGTTGGTGTCGGTAATGCATTCTGTACGTTTGGTGCAGGTTGAGCAGGCTTTTTGGGCTCAACCCGTTCATGTTTCACCGGTTTTGAAACAACGGGAGGTTCAACCGCTTTAGTGACCGGTTTGTCAGACTCATGCGTTTCGGCCTGACCGGGTACCGCATCACGGGTAGAAAATAACGGACCGGATGATCTTTTTTCTGCTTTCACCCGCCGGCGTCCGGTGCGCTCACTCCCTGAACGTTTCGTAGCGGATCTTTCCGGATTGGATCTGGATGAACCCTGTTTGGTTTTCTTTTCAGCAGCTTCAATAGCCTGCTGATCGAGGATCTGATATATGAGATCCTGCTTCTTATAAGATTCTACTCTTTTTATCCTCAGTGATTTGGCAATCTCCCGCAGATCAGTAAGCAGCTTCTTGTTTAATTCAAGAATGTCGTACATGTATAATTAAAAAAATTTGTGATGTTTATAATGGGGTAAAGGGAAATAGAAGATTCATCAACCTCTCACAAAAAAATCCCTCTTTTCCAGTCTTTAGATGTGTAACCGGCCCAAAATTAGGAATAATAACGGGATTTAAAAAATATTTTTCAAACTGTTATTTCCGGGATAAAAGTGCAACCTAACTTGTTAATTTACCGTAAGAAACTAAAAATGAACGGATCCAACAATGAGGCAATTAAAAATCATCAAACAGGTTACCAACCGGGATCTCGCCTCTCTTGATAAATACTTGCAGGAGATCGGGAGAGAAGAGATGATCGATCCCAATACTGAGGTGAACCTGGCCAGAAAGATCCGTGAAGGAGATGAAGAAGCCAAAAAAAAATTAATCCTGGCCAATCTGCGTTTTGTAGTCTCTGTCAGCAAGCAATACCAGAACCAGGGATTGACTCTGCCTGATCTGATCAATGAAGGAAATATCGGATTGATCAAAGCAGCCGAACGTTTTGATGAAACAAAAGGTTTTAAATTCATCTCCTATGCTGTGTGGTGGATCCGGCAGTCAATTCTCCAGGCTCTTGCAGAGCAATCCAGAATGGTCAGGTTGCCGCTGAACAAAATCGGGTATATCAATAAAATAAATCGTTCAATAAGTAAACTTGAACAAACTCTCGGTCGTACCCCTTCAGATGAAGAGATCGCAAACGATCTGGATATTGAACCTGAAAATTTACAACAATACCTCAACCAGAATTCCCGTCACCTCTCCATGGATGCACCACTGACGCAGGAAGACGACAGCTCACTTTACGATACCCTGTTCAATGAAAATGCCACCAATCCTGAAGAGGGACTGCTTCGTGAATCACTTCGCACCGAGATCGAGCGCACCCTGAAACATCTGAATTCGCGTGAAGCAGACATACTCAGGCTTTTCTATGGCCTGAACGGGAACTCCCCCCACTCCCTCGAAGAAATCGCAATGAAATTCAACCTTACCCGAGAACGAGTGCGCCAGATCAGAGAGAAAGCCATCCAAAAAATGAAAAACGCCTCACGCAACCGCCTCCTCCGCAAATACCTCGGATAATATCACTTTTTATTATCTTTGCGATCTGCATCATGAAACATACGCCACCCCTCATCGCCCCATCCCTGCTGGCAGCAGACTTCGGCCGGCTGAATGATGAAATAATGATGGTAAACCGGAGTGAAGCCGACAGTTTTCATGTAGATGTCATGGATGGCAGTTTTGTACCCAATTTCTCGATCGGAACACCGATTATTCAAGCCATAAAAAAACAGGCCCTAAAACCTCTTGACATTCATCTGATGATCCTTGATCCCGAACGATATATTGATCATTTCGTACAAATCGGTGCCGACTGGCTTACAGTACACATTGAGGCCACCGTTGACCTGCACAAAACTGTCACACATATTAAAAACCTGGGCGTTAAAGCCGGAGTCAGCCTGAATCCCGAAACCCCGGAAACCCGGCTGACGGAAATACTGCCTGAAGCCGACGTTATTCTGGTGATGTCAGTCCACCCGGGATTTGGTGCCCAGTCATTCATCCCCGAGACATTCGAGAAAATTCGCACACTTAACCGGATCAGGCAGGCACGCAATCTGGACTTTCTTATTGAGGTAGATGGCGGAGTAAATCTTCAAAATGCCCGTGCATTGGTTGACGCCGGCGCGGATGTGTTGGTAGCCGGAAATACGATCTTCTCATCCCCGGATCCTGAAGAGACCATTCATTTGTTAAAATCCGGCCATTAATCGTCTGCCCCCTCCTGTACAAACTCTTCTAAATAAGAGAAGCGTCCGGTCAATCGACCGTTTCTGACAATAGTAGCCCGGTTGATCACCTCATTCTGATCGCCCTGCAATAATCTTGGCAGGATCTCCTTCATAAAAATCTCACCAAAAGCCCCGGATGCATCCCGCGGCAATTCTCCGGGCAAATTATCTATCGTCATCATGGTAATAGCTTCCGGTAGCCCGAACGGTGCCGTTTCTGTTTGCCTGAAACGGTCAAATCCATAAAAAGGCTCGGCAATTTTCGTGGCCTTGATGGTGCAGGGCACCGATCCCCGGATATCACAACTGATATCCGCAATCGCACGAATCCTGAAATCCGCCCGGCTCATTTCAGATAGCTCCCATAACCGCGGACTGTCGGGATCCCAGTAATGTCCGGCTATCAGCAGGTCGGTTTTGGTATAAAAGGGTTGAAACGTAGAATAATACTCTTTGGGATGGGTAAAGAAATGGTGCAGTTCAAAAGGCCTGCCATCTTTACGGGCCGCATAATCCCAAGGATCAATTCTGCATATCAATGGCTCGTCCGCATCGGAGAACAGATACTCTTCAGGAGTTACAATATTAAATCCGGTCAGCGACAAAGTCTCCATCGCACCACCAGCCACCCGCCCGCCACCGGTCACTAAAATACGTATTGCCCCGGGATTCAATCCCTTCAACTGCGTATTCATCTCTTCCCGGTCGTGACACTCGTGAGCCGGTTTAAGCTGAAAGCCCCCGGTTCTTAGACCCCAGGCCCTGAGCCCGTTATAAGCGCCCACAATACCGGCCCAACGCCCGAAAGCAATCAACCGGTTACCCTCCTCATCAGTCAGATACTCGTAATCCATGAGCGTGATCTTCTTTCGCATGATCTCTTTCAGTAAAAACCGGTTATAGACCTGTTTTTTTGCCACATGAGCAAAGAAAAGGTAATGTTTCTCAGGCAGTAACTCTTGTACATTTACCTCTTTAATTCCAATCAACAGATCACGGTCAGAGAGATCTTCCCGAACCTCCACACCTGCATCACGATAGGCCTGATCAGGAAAGCACCTGATGTTGCTGGATTGCACAACAAGATCAATATCCGGAAATTGTTCCTTAAAAACCAGCGCCTGATCCGGTGTCAGTGCTACCCGCCGGTCGGGAGGTGTTTTGGTTTCCCGTATGAGTCCGATCCGTCTGATATGCATCATAAAATGAGATATTAGAAACCCCGAAATTACCAAAAAAAGCCCTAATTTTGCATCCGTACCGGGGCTGACCTGGTTTTGACAGCAAGGTGAACCGGTAGGCAAGCATGCCGAGCATCGCATGACCGCTCGTAAATCTGGGATGCAAATCGATAATTGGCGAAAACAATTACGCTCTCGCTGCCTAAC
>JAGHDB010000205.1 GCA_021160155.1 Bacteroidales bacterium
AAACATATGGTTCTTCCCAATCTCCATGGCCGCATATTGTACCGGCAACAATGCCGTTTTTACATGAATAAGCCGGGCTGAATCCCTTTTGACTCTTTTTAAAGCTTTTGAAAAAAGATCCAGATAATGATGAATATTTTCTTCGGATAAAAATGTGTTTTCGTATGCAGTGGGAGGAGCATAGATATCCAGCCGTTCGCCGGTTTTCTGAACCTCCCCTTCGATGGCATCCAGATAATCCCTGATATAGGGAGCAGCGCGACCGTAATATCCCGTCATAAAGTCATTGATCACCGAGTCGGTATTCACCTGCGGATCCCAAAGTAAACGGGATATCAGATAAGATTTCAGCTCTGAAAATGTATGTCCGTTACCCGTATTGCTTTGTTGAAAATGCTGGTGAACCCCGTTGGCTACAAAAAATTGAATGTTAGGTTGCAACACATGAATATTCGGAAAAGGAGATACCTGGTGGGCAAAATCCACGGTATAATCCCAAAGATAGATGTTCGGCGTAATCCGGCCCCACTCTTCAATATCCCTGACAAACGACCGGCTGGCCGGATCGTCGGCAATCGGCTTGCTCCGGTTCAGCTCGATCGTACACAGCATCACCTGTACATTGGATTCAGGACGTGTCACAGCCGGAGCCTTTCGGCTGTACTGATAGGCGAGTGTGGAGATGGTTTTATCCGGGAAATGACGGGCTACTTCATTCACAAAGCGAATGACCGGTCCAGCCGGACTCCCTTCTTCTTCAATGATCTTCCTGCATTTATCACACTGGCAATAAGAAAAATTATCATTCTGACTGACCGACCAGAGTAATTTACCCGGTTGAACAGCCATTTCCTGCTCCAGTTTATCGATAACTATTTTCAATACATCCGGATTTGACAAACAGGGCTGGTCAATGATCCTTTTACCGTTTACCAGGGCAAAATATTCGGGATGATCATGAAAATATTCCTTCCATGGCAACAATCTTTGAAACGTGTGCACATAATACCCCTTCGCAAACCGGTCGTTAATCAGATCCAGTCGCTGCCAGTTTTGATACCCGCGATCCCGGCAAAAGTTCCCGTTGATAATCCGGTAGTCATTTACCGGCTGATCAGCCATTTCATTATCCGGCAACCTGAGGGTGCTGTAATGAGGAATCAGCTCATAATCCGGTGTGTATTTACGGCATCCCCACCACTCAAGCAACTGCACCACCCCATAAATACATCCCTTATGCGCTCCACCCAAAACCGTTAACCGGTGCTCACCGGGAATGATCCTGAAGCCATCACTGTGCAGTGCAGTATCAACCAGGATACCAATGGTGTTGGGTTGCAAGATCCTGCCGGACGAGTCGATGGGCAGGGTTGCATGACTCATTTTCCGCACATACTCCTGTAACAAGCCGGCTGCCTGTACGGTTTCAGGATAAGGATCAGCAGATAAACAAATTACATAGCCTGTTTTCCCCGATCTAACCAGTGAATCCTGCTGACAGGAGGATAAAATTAACAGAACAAGCAGTAATAAAAGCCGCACGTTTTGCATCTTGAATAAATTTTTGAATAAATATACTCAATTTGGAGAACCCGCATTTTTTCATAACCTTAGACAGTGAAACGATCCTGAAAATAAACCTAAACTAGTGATTATGAAAAAGAAAGGTTTAATCAAACCGGGGTATCTTTTCACCCCAAAGTACACCAATTACATCTTTTCGCTGCTCTTTCTGCTCTATATGTTTGATTACATCGACCGGATGATCGTGACCAGCCTGTTCCCGTTTATTCAGAAAGACTGGGGGATCAGCGATGCACAATTGGGTTCACTGGTTTCAGCAGTGTACTGGGCCATTGTGATATTGACTTTCCCGATTTCAATTTTAGTTGACCGCTGGAGCAGGCGAAAAACCATCGGAGCAATGGCTACCATATGGAGCCTGGCTACTGCTGCGTGCGCCTTCGTGGGCAGTTTCGGACATCTGGTAGCTGTACGTGCCGTAATCGGAGTAGGTGAAGCCGGATATGCTCCCGGTGGAATGGCCATGATATCTGCCATATATCCTAAAGAAAAACGATCATGGATCATGGGTCTGTGGAATGCCTCCATCCCGTTGGGCAGTGCCATCGGAGTTGCCCTCGGGGGAATTATTGCCGCCAAATGGGGTTGGCGGCATGCATTCGGACTGGTAGCTATACCAGGATTCATCATTGCCATCCTCTTTTTCCTGGTAAAAGACTATAAAACCGTCATCCTGAATAAACAACACCATGTTGCCGGGGAACAACCTGTCACAAAAAAGATGAATCTCAGGGATAAATTTCATGAATTCTCATCCAAACCTGCCCTGATCCTTACCTATTTTGGTTTCAGTGCCATGGTATTTGTCACTACCTCCCTGCTGACTTGGTTGTCAGTCTATTTCCACCGGGTATATGACCTTCCGATGGAAAAAGCCGGTCCTAAAGCCTCTGTCGTGATGCTCCTGGCCCTCGTCGGGGCACCCCTCGGTGGCTACCTGGCCGACCGTTGGCGGCGTAAACGGATTAATGCACGTTTGCTTTTACCCGGATTGTCGGCTTTGATTGGAGCCGGACTGGCATTTCTGGCATTTGTGGTTTTTAAAGATACTATCCAATATATCGTTCTGCTGTTATTGGGAATGACCATCACTTCTTTTATTCCCGCCGCATCCGCCACCACACAAGACCTGATCCATCCCGGCATGCGGGCTACCTCCTACGCCACAGCCGTCCTGATACAAAATTTACTGGGAGCCTCCACCGCCCCTATTGTAATCGGCTGGCTGTCAGGCAGGATCGGATTACCCACCGCACTGGCTATCCTTCCGGTGTTTCTGTTGATCGCCTCAGCCCTGTTCTTTACCGGCTCCGTCTTTTACAAAAGAGACCTTGAAAAAGTGGCCAAAATCAGGATGGAAGCAGAAAGTAAATCCAAAGGCTAAAGGCAAAAAGCTAAAGGACAAAGTAGCAGGGTTCAAGGTTATTTTTTTTATAAAACTGATAAAACTATAATATTTTTTTTAGTTTTGTCTCTCCAAACAGAAAAGGATATGGATGTAAAAACCAGGATCATTGAAAAAGCTACTGAACTTTTTATTAAGTCCGGAATTCGCCGGGTAACCATGGATATTCTTTCTGAAGAGCTGGGTATTTCTAAAAGAACCATTTATGAAAATTTTACGGATAAAGATGAAATCATCTATGACAGCATTTTCAACCTCATACTCGCACATAAATCAGAAATTAAAAAACTGATTGCCCGGTCAGACAACACCATTGAAGCCATCATCCGGATCATTCGTTACTCTGAATTAAAATATTCAGATACGGAAACCTTCTCATCCGAATTAAAAAAATATTACCCTAATGTAGTAGACAGGCTCAGGAAGAACGGGGAAATGAATGACGGGAAAATCTTATTACAACTTATCAGGCAAGGTATGGCCGAAGGATTGTTCCACCATGAGCTGACTCCCGAACTGGTCGTTGCATTTTTCCAGGGGAAAGGCAAACTCGCCAGTATGCACGATGGGATTAACAACAACCGGTTCACACGCGAACAGGTATATCAATCTATTATAAGACCTTATGTAGTAGGGATCTGTACGCCCAAAGGCAAAAAGCTTATCAAGGATCTGGATGATGTGGTATTTGGAAATAAAAAAATTAATAACACGAAAATATGAAA
>JAGHDB010000054.1 GCA_021160155.1 Bacteroidales bacterium
ATGTAATACTTTTTGTTTTCATTCTATAATATTTCAGTTAATACTTGTCATTCTTTAAAAATCCCCTTCCCGCTCGCCATCCCTGATTAAGATAAACATTGCTTTTACATCTACCAGTTTCAGGAGAAAAGCCAACAGAAGTGATGCGGCAATCATCCCTAAAAACTCAGTACCCCAGGGCCATTCAACCTGAAAAGTTACCCATCCGAAAAGCACAATGCCTGAAATATATAACAGCAAACGTGCCAGTAACCGGAAGTCAAACCCGAACCTGAATTTCCGTGCAGTAATCAGAAACTGGCTCAAGCCGACAAATCCCTGAGTCGCCAGGCAACTTACGGCTGCCCCGAAAGCCTGGTACCGGGGAATCAGGATCAGATTTAGTAACAAATTAATACCCAAAGCAATTGCGGATGTAATATTCAATATACGCAGGTTTCCGTTGGCGGTCAACAGTGTACCGAAAATAATGGTGCCGGCCATTCCCAGAAAAGCCGTCATAATGATGCCAAAAAAGGTTGCTGATTCCGTAATATTATCGGTATAAAGAATATCCATGATCTCGGTACGAAAAACCTGGGATGCCGCGGCGAGGGCAATAGTGGGAACAAACAACAGGAGAGCCGAAAGCCGGGTAAGCTCTTTGACCGACTGATGTTCTTTAAGCATCTTGCTAAACATGGGCAGAAGCAATACTGCAAACAGCAGTGCAAACTGGTAGGCCGCATCGAATATCCTGAAACCGTGATAATAAATTCCTACCTGCGTATCCCCGTCCGGACGGATCAGGTTGTCAAGCAGTACAGCATCCAGACGGGTATAGGCTGACATCAGCAGGGTCAGTAAAGCAAACGGGAATGACTGCCGAAGGATAACCATGAAAAACCGCCGGTCGAATTTGAATTTCGGGAACCTGGATTTTCTGGCAACGATCATAAAGCATATTAAAGTGGTAAGCACATACGCAGCAGTCTGGGCATATACGAACCATTCAACAGAAAAGGTGAAGCCGTCTATCTTACCCCAGATCAGTACGGCACAGAAAATAATCATCAGCGTCCGGTCAAGAACCGAAACCAGTGAATTCACCGTGTACATCTGCATCCCGGCGATATTAGAACGAAGATATAAGGTGAATGAGATAAGAAACTGATTCAGGACCAGGAAGAATAGCAGGTTTAACTGTCGCCCTGAATATCCCAGAGACAAAGCTACTGCAAAAGTGATCAGACCGTATCCCACAGCCATTAACAGCCTGAGTACCACTATATTTGAAAAGTGCTTCCTGAGGAGTTGATGATTCTGCGAGATATTCCGGTTATTGTAATTGGTTATCCCGAGATCCAGCAGAATATTCAGGAGAAATGAAAAATTCAGGAGTGCCCCGTAAAACCCGAACTCTTTCATCCCCACGGTATTTTGTACCACCCGGTCAATCCCGAATATCCAAAGTGGTTTTACCAGCAGGTTCAGCAGGATAATGAGAATCAGGTTCGTGACGAATTTTCGTTTCAAGATATGCTTGTTTTCGCCTTGCCGGCCCGGGGTTTTTCGTATTTAAAGCGTCCAAATGTAGTAATTTTCGCCATTCATTACGTAAATTTAGAGCATGATCATTGCAGTGAATTGCAGGTTATTGCTTAAGAATCAACTTGAAGGGATCGGGTGGTTTGCTTATGAAACATTAAAGCGCATCACGAGGGATCATCCGGAGCATCAATTCATTTTTATTTTCGACCGGCCGTATGATCCCGGTTTTATTTTCGGTGATAATGTGCAGCCGGTAGTCGCCGGTCCCCCTACCCGCCATCCGCTACTATGGTATATTTGGTTTGAGTGGCGAATACCACGACTGTTACGAAAGCTGCATCCCGATCTTTTCTTTTCACCTGACGGATTTCTAAGTCTGCGCATCCCGGTTCGTTCCATTACGGTGATTCATGACATAAACTTTGCTCACCGGCCCAAAGATCTGCCTTGGTGGCCGAGGATTTATTACAACTTTTTCTTCCCCCGCTTCGCCGGAAAGGCTGAGAAGATCCTTACCGTATCCGAATATTCAAAACAAGATATCCATAAAACCTACCACATTCCCGAATCCCGGATCCGGGTGGTTTACAACGGAGCCCATGAAAAATACCGGCCCCTCCCTGAAGAGGAGATTCAAAAAGTTCGTGATCATTACTCCGGAGGTACGCCCTATTTCATTTTCATCGGATCACTGCATCCGAGAAAAAACCTGATCAACCTGTTGAAAGCTTTTCAATTATTCTGTAAGCAGTTAAAATCGGAAATTAAAATGGTGATCGTTGGTGAACAAATGTGGCATACTTCATCCGCCAAGCAGTATCTGAAAAACGAACGAGTAATTAGGACGGGGCGTCTTGAACCCGGTCAACTCCGTCAGGTACTGGGTGCTGCCCTTGCCCTTACATTTGTTCCGTGGTTTGAAGGATTCGGTATCCCGGTAGTTGAAGCAATGCAGGCCGGAGTACCGGTACTTACATCCCATGTCACCAGCCTTCCTGAAGTGGGGGGTGATGCAGTTCTTTATGCCGATCCCGGATCCGTTGAAGAGATCACCGCTCAAATGAAAAAACTGGCCACCAAACCTGAACTACGCAGGAATCTTATTGAAAAAGGATTAAAACAGGCCGGGAATTTTTCATGGGACGAAACGGCAAAACGGGTGAGTGAGGAGGTAATAAAAGAATTAGAAGGTTGATAAGTTGAAAGAATCCCTTAACCCCTTTACCTTTGAACTTAAAACTTACTTTAGCCTTTAACATGTCTTATTTAAAACCATACTTTTTGAAAGGACAAACCGAAGCCGGTTGCGATGAAGCCGGGCGGGGTTGCCTGGCCGGACCGGTATTTGCTGCAGCGGTTATTTTACCTGAGGATTTTTTTCATCCCCTGCTGAATGATTCCAAGCAACTTTCAGAAAAAAAACGGGATTTTCTGCGCCCGGTAATTGAAGAATCGGCCCTTGACTGGGCGGTTGCCCGTGTTGATGCGGCAGAGATCGATGAGATCAACATCCTGAATGCCAGCATTAAAGCCATGCACCTGGCCATTCAACAATTAAAGATCGTTCCCGATCTGCTGCTGATTGACGGTCACCGGTTTCATCCGTATCATACCATCCGTCACCGGTGCGAAATAAAGGGCGACGGCCGATTTGCCTCCATAGCTGCCGCTTCAGTCCTGGCCAAAACCCACCGGGATGCATTTATGAAACAGCTTCACCGCAAATATCCTGAATACCACTGGTATCAAAACAAAGGATACCCTACCCGGAGCCATCGCCTTGCCATAATGCAAAAAGGCATCACTCCATGGCACCGTAAAACCTTCAAACTTTTCGATTCGCAAATGAAACTGGAATTTTCGTAATTTGTAACTTATTATCCAATATTATAAATTCTCCCTCTCATGAAATCTACCTCAACCTTCTCAACCTTCTCAACCTTCTCAACCTTCTTAACCTTCTTAACCTTCTTAACCCTCCTGGCCCTATTATCTTCCTGTAACCCAGAGCCCTCACTGACCTCTGACCAGATCACGGAATACTGGACCAGCGGTAAAACCTTGCCGTCAACCGTTACCCGTGCATTTCCCCTTCCGGCACAACCGGTAGTCAATGATTTGGGATATAATATCCTGATTGATATGGCGCACGAGTGTAATTTTGCCACCCTCTGGGGATTACCGGTACAATTAAATCAATTGGGATACCGGGCGGTAGGCAGTCATGCCTCCCTCAATACTGTTCTTGATTCAAAAAGGGAAAGCCGCATCCGGATTGTCTGGGATACGATTAACAAGATCAATCCTTTTGCCTGGTGGCCCAACGCAAAATACCAGATTATCATTACCAGTCAGGCCAATCCCGGATCCCAGCCCTATCTGCCTGAAGAGATAGAAGCTCTTAAAGATTTTGTCACTCGCGGAGGCGGATTGATGATACGCTGCAGGGGCGGAGCCATGTCACCGTCCGCCAATAGGAAAGAAAACCCCATTCCGCCCATACAAACCCTTGTTGAAGCGTTTGGAGCAAAAACGAACAAAGGTGTTCAGCAAATAAAATTTGGCAAGGGGCACCTGATTATTGCCGGAAACCCGCGTGAAGGACAATATCCGCGAAAAGCCACAAAAAAGCAGAAAGATTCGGCGGATTTGGTCATGCGCGGATATCTTGAATGGCTCACAGGTAACCAGAAATCTTTACGTGATGAGCCTCGTTTGCCCCAGCCGATGGATGGCGGCGGTGGGATATATCCCGAACTGGAAGAAAATTTCAATGGGATCGTTCTGTATTATGCTGCCAATCAGAAACCTGAACTACTCAAAACTGTCAGAGAAGATATCCCGAAAGCAAAAAAATTCGTGTTGCAGCGACTCCCGTCAAAACCTACTGCAGAACCGATGTACCTGATTCTCTGTGCCGGAGGTGGCGGCGGTTGGGCAGTAAACATATACCGGCCAAAGGAGAACGGAATTATCAGCCTCGATCCCTACGGCATCATTTCAATCTTTGCCCATGAACTGACCCATACATTGTTCGGCCCCCCAAATGATGAGGGAAATGTTGCCGGTATTGCACCTATACCCGATCGTGGAGAAGCACACGCCGGCTGGTTCCAGGGTAAAGTAAACGCACTGTTTAAAGAATCGATCCGGGATCAGTCGAACCGGAACTGCAATTCCATGTTTGACTGGGATCCTGCAGGAAACGGTCTCGATTTAGCCACTACGTATGAAAATCGCGAACTTTACGAAAAATGGGGTAAAGGAAAAGACTGGATTAAAACCTGGTACATGTGGCAAAAACTGGATGATCGCTACGGTCCTACATGGTACCCCAGATGGAAATACGTGCAGCATACCCGCTGGAAAAACAACCCCCAACACCGGCTCACATGGGATGAAATGGTCACCGATATGAGTATTGCCGTGGGTGAAGACCTTTTCCCCTTTATAAATAAACTCGGTACTACATTGACAAAAAACCGGCTGTCAGAAATCGAATTTAACGGTAAAATAATGAAACTGAAAGTGGCTCCTATCGAAGTAACACCGGCCGGCCCGGTCCGTATCGAAAAAATCGGCAACTATAAAAATCCCATCAACCCCCAACTGTAGCCTCTATACCATATTCGCTGAAAATGGAAATAGTACGGTTGATATCCTCTTCCGTAGGTTCTTCCATTCCACTCAGGTCATATGTTTGTCCCAGTTTCTGATATTTATGAATGGCAATATTGTGATAAGGCAACAGATTAACCGCTTTTTTGACACCAGCCAGTGAAGCGATAAACCGAGCCGTTTGCCGGATATTGTCTTCATCCGCATTAACCCCCCTGATCAGTGGAATCCGGATGTTGACGGGAGCTCCGTATTCGGCAAGTACCTGTAAATTAGAAAGAATCTTTTCGTTGCTTACCCCCGTATAATACCGGTGCTTTTCTGCATCCATCAACTTTATATCATACAAAAAAAGATCGGTTCGCCGGGCTACCTCCAGCAGGATCTCCGGGGAAGCAAACCCGGTAGTATCCACTGCGCGATGAATCCCCTCACGACCACAGGCATCCAAAAACTCAATTAAAAAATCCGGCTGCATCAACGGTTCTCCTCCGGAGACGGTTACCCCCCCGTTAGAAGTATCCATGGTGGTGATTTCACGTGTGATCCTTTTCATCAGTTCGGATACGGTGACCTGTTCTCCCGACATTTCCATGGCTTTGGCCGGACAAACAATGGCACACAAACCACACATCGTACAAGCCTCATAATCAGTTACTATGCCCTCCTGTGTCAGCGTCAAAGCGTTTTCCGGACAATAATCAACACAGGTAGAACAACCGATACATTTCGAATGCGAATAAAGCTTCTGAAGATCCGGAGAAATTCCTTCAGGATTATGACACCAGGTACATCGCAACGGACAGCCCTTAAAAAAAACGGTGATCCGGATACCCGGACCGTCATTGATCGAATAAGGCTTGATATCAAAAATTAATCCCATTAAAATAAATCATCAACAATGACCACTAAAAAGTTTCATTCTCAGTACGGTCAATGATCTCATCCTGCAATTCACCATTCAGATCATTGAAATAATCGCTGTATCCTGCAACCCTGACCATTAAATCTCTATACTCTTCAGGATGCTTTTGTGCCGTTAACAGCGTATCCGTGCCCACCACGTTAAATTGAATATGATGACCCCCGAGCGTGAAATAGCTTCGGATCAGTTTGCCCAATTTGATTAAATCCTGCTCGCGTTTCAACAAATCAGGCAGAAAGCGCATGTTCAGCAGGGTACCTCCGGATTTTGTCTGATCCAGCTTGGCAAGCGATCTGATGACGGCGGTCGGACCGTGGGTGTCGGCGCCATGTGACGGAGAAGTACCGTCCGAGATGGCTTTATGTGCCAACCTGCCATTGGGTGTAGCACCCATTACTTTGCCAAAATACACATGACAGGTGGTAGATAACATATTAATATGGTATTGTCCCCCTTTAATATTGGGTTTCCCATCAATTGCCCGGTAGAGATCCTCATAAATCCTGACCGCCAATTGATCCGCCGTTTCATCATCATTTCCGAAGAAGGGCGTACGATTGAGAATATACTGCCGCATTTTTTCATCCCCTTTAAAATTATTGTGCATTGCACGAAGCATTTGATTCATCGTAAATCTTTGATCCTCATATAGATGCTTTTTAAATGCCATGAAACTGTCGGTCACGGTACCCAGTCCCGTACATTGAATATAA
>JAGHDB010000007.1 GCA_021160155.1 Bacteroidales bacterium
CTCCTTTGAGCAGATGGTTCTTATACAAAACACCGCGTTGCTGTAACAAAGAGCGTACGGTATCGGAGGGTTGAGCACCTTTTTGCAACCATGATAAAGCTTTGTCAAAGTCCAAATCAATGGTAGCAGGATCCGTTGTCGGATTATATGAACCAATCCGCTCAATGAACTTACCATCCCGTGGTGCCCTGCTATCCGCAGCTACTATGTAGTAGTACGGTCGGGATTTTCTCCCGTGTCGTGCGAGTCTTAATCTTACCGCCATGGTTACGCTTTAAATGAATAGTAAAAAATTCGTGGCTGCAAAGATACGAGCAAATTCGTGTTTTACAAACTGATTTAAACTTTTTAAAGAGTTTTAAACAGACCCTATATCGTGCCATAATAGTAATTATTTTTGATTTTCGTCAAATACCAAAATCCTGGAAAATAAACCGCTGAAAAAGAGGCAGCCGGAAAATGAGTAATTTTGTCCATTTACATCTGCACACACAATATTCGATTCTTGACGGGGCCACCCCGATACCTGCTCTGATTGACCGGGCCGTAGAATTAGGAATGCCGGCTGTAGCCATCACCGATCACGGAAATATGTTTGGCGTCAAACAATTTTATGATGAAGCCCGGTCAAAAAAGATCAAACCGATCATTGGTTGTGAAGTGTATCTGGCACCCAATGGCTATAAAGAGAAGACGGATGTGGAAGACCGGCAACGGTTTCACCTGGTTTTACTGGCCAAGAACCATCAGGGATATCATAATCTGGTAAAACTGGTCTCACTCTCCTGGTTGGAGGGTTTTTATTATAAACCGAGAATCGATTTTGCCTTGCTGGAGCAATACCATGAAGGATTAATTGCCTGCACCTCCTGTTTAGCCGGAGAACTGCCCAGAGCCGCACGCATAAGTGAGCAGGCGGCTGAAGAGGTGTTGCTTAAATATAAAAAACTTTTTGGTGAAGATCTCTACATTGAGCTTCAGGACAACGGCCACCCCGAGCAGAAGGAGGTCAACCCCATTTTGGTTCGACTCGGGCACAAACACCAGGTACCGTTGATCGCTACCAATGATGTTCATTACCTGCACGAAAAAGATGCTGCCGCACAGGATATTCTTCTTTGCCTGAGCATGGGGAAGGATTTTAACGATACCAACCGGATGAGGTTTACCGGGCAGGAGTATTTTAAAACAGGTGAAGAAATGGCTGCACTTTTCCCTGATCTCCCCGAAGCCATTGAGAACACGCTGAAAGTGGCTGAAAAGATTGAAACATATGAACTTAAGCGAGAGGTGTTGTTGCCTGAGTTTCAGATCCCGGAAGGATTTGACAATCAGGATGCTTACCTTGAATATCTGACTTTAGAGGGGGCAAAAAAACGGTATGAGAAAATTACGGAAGAGATCAGGGAGCGGATTAATTATGAATTAAAAGTTATCCGGGATATGAATTTTGCCGGATATTTTCTGATCGTACAGGACCTGATCCGGGCAGCGCGTGAGATGCAGGTCTCGGTCGGACCGGGTCGGGGATCCGCGGCCGGATCAGTCGTAGCCTATGCCACCGGGATTACCGACATTGATCCGATCCGGTTTAAACTATTGTTCGAAAGATTCTTAAATCCCGAACGGATCAGTATGCCGGATATTGACATCGATTTTGATGAAGACGGACGGGATGAGGTTTTAAAATGGGTAGTTGAAAAATACGGACGCGATCGTGTGGCACAGATCATCACTTTTGGCACAATGGCTGCCAAAATGGCCATCAAGGATGTGGCCCGGGTAATCAGCCTGCCGCTCCCGGAGGCAAACCGGCTGGCCAAACTGGTACCCGACGGTCCGAAAGTTACCCTGGCAAGATCTTTTAAAGAGGTGCCTGAATTGCGTAAAGAACAGAAAGAAGGTACAGAATTGGTGCGCAAAACCCTTGAAATGGCACAGATACTTGAAGGATCGGTCAGGCAAACCGGGCTGCATGCATGCGGTGTAATAATCGGTCCCGAAGACCTGATTGAACATATTCCTCTTGCAATTTCAAAAGATACCGACCTGCCCATTACCCAGTATGACGGTAAGTATATAGAAAGTGTAGGGATGCTGAAAATGGATTTTCTGGGATTGAAAACCCTCAGTATCATCCGGGATGCCATCGAGAATATCAGGCTTTCAAAAAATATTTCGGTGGATATGAATCGTATTTCTTACGAGGATACAAAAACCTTTGAACTGTATCAGCGGGCAGAAACCATCGGCACTTTCCAGTTTGAATCCAGCGGCATGAGGTCTTACCTTAAAGAGCTACAACCCAGCGTTCTAGAAGACTTATTCGTCATGAATGCCCTCTACCGGCCCGGTCCGATGGAATATATCCCGTTGTACATCCGGCGTAAACACGGACAGGAACCTGTTACATATCCCCATCCCTGGCTTGAGAAAATTCTGCAAGACACTTACGGAATCATGGTTTACCAGGAACAAATCATGCAGGCAGCCCAGATTATGGCAGGATTTACACTCGGAAAAGCCGATTTACTGCGCCGGGCTATGGGGAAAAAGAAGATGGCCGTGATGAAAGAACAAAAAGCAGCTTTCATCCAGGGCGCTGAAAAAAAAGGAGTAACAAAAGAGAAGGCTGAAGAGGTTTTTGAAATCATGGAGGAGTTTGCCAAATACGGATTCAACCGCTCTCATTCAGCCGCCTATTCGGTACTGGCCTACCAAACCGCTTATCTGAAAGCCAATTATCCTGCAGAATATATGGCAGCGGTACTCAGCCGTAATCTCTCTGATATCAAGAAGATTAAAATATTTATGGATGAGTGTCGCCGTATGGGGCTCGAAGTTCTTGGTCCGGATGTTAACGAAAGTTACCTGAAGTTCACGGTAAATGCAAAAGGAGATATCCGGTTCGGACTGGCAGCTGTAAAGGGTGTAGGTGGCGCAGCGGTAGAATCCATGATTACAGAACGCCGGGAGAACGGTCCGTTTAAGGATATTTACGACTTCATTGAGCGGGTTAGTTTGAAAAGTGTTAACCGGAAAACTTTAGAGGCCCTGGCACTTAGCGGGGCCCTCGATAGCCTGAGTTCGTATAAGCGATGCCAGTTTATTGTCAAAGATGACAAAGACCAGAGTTTTATCGATCAGTTAATCAGGTATGGAGCCCGGATACAGGAAGAACATCATGCCGCCCAGCAAAGCCTTTTCGGGGGACCTGTGGAGATCAAGCTGGCACGGCCCGAACCACATGAGTGCGTGGAATGGTCTTCTGTCAAACAACTTACACTCGAAAAAGAACTGGTGGGTATCTTTCTGTCAGCCCACCCATTGGATGACTTCAGGCTCGAAATTGATCATTTCTGTAATGCCAATCTTGCCGATTTACAAGATCTGGAACCGCTTAAGGGAAAAGAACTGCATGTAGCCGGCATTGTTAGTACGGCAGAACATAAAACAACGAAAAACAATAAACCTTATGGCCGGATTCTGCTTGAAGACTTTACCGATACTTACAGCTTGCTTTTCTTTGGCCAGGAATACATTAATTTTAAAAATTACCTGCAATCGGGATATACCCTTTTTCTGAGTGGTAAGATCGAACCGAGGTTTAATGATTCAGAACTCGCCTACCGGGTGAAAAAAATTCATCTTTTATCAGAGGTCAGAGAAAAAATGATCCGCTCGATAACCGTCTCCCTTAAGCTGAATGCCATCCATGCGGGACTGACCGAAGAACTGATCAAACTTTTTAAACAACATAAAGGAAATACCCTGCTTAAAATCATGATCTATGATCCGGATGAAAAGATTATGGTTAACCTCTTCAGCCGTTCAATAAAAGTTGAAGTTGATAAAGAACTGATCAGATTTTTTAATCAACATCCGGATATAGATTTTAAAATCGAATAATCTGTAACCTGTTTCATTCCCTTTTTTCTTATTTTTGCGCACACTTTTAAACAGTTCTAATACATACATTTTATCAATCTTACTTAACTATGGCCATTGAAGTAACCGACAGCAACTTTCAGGAATTAATTATTGATGCCGATAAACCTGCTATTGTTGATTTGTGGGCCGAATGGTGCGGACCGTGCCGGATGCTTACCCCGATTATTAATGATTTTACCGAAGAGTATAAAGACCGTGTGGTAGTAGCCAAACTGGATGTAGACTCCAATCCCGGAGTAGCCCGACAGTTCAGTATCCGGAACATTCCAACCATCCTGTTCTTCAAAGACGGCCAGGTAGTTGACAAACAAGTAGGAGTAGTTCCGAAAAGTGTACTGGTTCAAAAACTTGAAAATTTGCTATAAATTCAAAATCTTGCCGAAATAGAAGAATGGGGACAGTACCTCCAGTTGGATCTCATCGCCCGCCAGGTGGTTGAGGGATTCATTACCGGAATGCACCGCAGTCCGTTTCACGGATTCTCTGTTGAATTTGCCGAACACCGCCATTACAATCCGGGGGAATCCACCCGGTTCATCGACTGGAAACTATACGGACGAACCGAAAAACTATTCAACAAAAGATTTGAAGAGGAGACCAACCTGAAAGCCCATTTAATTATTGACACCTCCTCATCCATGTTTTTCCCTTACCGGCAGGGGAGTATCCAAAACAAGCTTTTTTTTTCAGTGTACGCGGCAGCAGCATTGATCCGCCTGTTAAGAAAACAACGGGATGCCGCAGGCCTGACCCTGTTTTCTGACGAGATCCATCTGAGTACGCCGGCCCGGTTAAACAGCTTACACCAACAACTCCTGTATAATAATTTAACCCGGCTGCTTGAAGATGCAAAAGATCACAAGAATAAAAATCCGCTTAACCGCGTGACGCATGCCGCTGAATCATTACACCAGATGGCTGAATTTTTCCCCCGCCGGAGCCTGGTAATTCTTTTTAGCGATCTGTTTGACCAGGGAGATCCGGGCGAACTGTTTTCAGCACTCGAACATTTCAGGTTTAACCGTCATGAACTGGTTATTTTTCATATTAAAGACCACCGTCTTGAAGAAGAATTTGACCTGCCGGCCCGGCCCCACCGGTTTATCGATATGGAGACCGGTCAGGTTGAACGGTTAAACCCTGAAGAGATCCGGACAGCATACCGAAAAAAAATAGCCGATTATTTTTCGGAAATCCGTTTACGTTGCGGTCAGTACCAGATTGACCTTAATGAAGTAGATGTAAAAGATGATTTCAGAGAGGTATTACTTCCTTTTCTGATCAAGCGGCAACGCATGTTTTGACTGTTACAGCAGCGGACTGAAAATACGAGCCAGTGACTCCTGCACTTTTTCATGTACCGGACGGGATTCCCACTCACTGATATTCAACTCTCTGGAGAAGCTAATATCCTCCAGAAAATTCTTTTTCAATTTCACGGCTACGGATTCACCATAGATCAGTGCATTCACCTCAAAATCCTGGTTAAAACTGCGTATATCCATATTGGCTGTACCAACCGAAGAAAAAATATCATCTACAATCATCAATTTGCTGTGCGTAAAGCCCTTCATATAAAAATAGACTTTCACACCAGCCAGCAATAATTCTTTTAAATAAGAGCGACTGCTCATCCCTACCATCCATGAATCGCACTTCTCAGGTAATAAGATCCTGACATCCACTCCACTGAGTGCAGCAGTCTTCATGGCCATCCTGATACTTTCATTAGGTAAAAAATAGGGAGTTGAAATATAAACATAATGATTTGCCCGGTTGATCGCGCTGAAATAGGCCTGCATGATACTTTCCCAGTCAGAATCCGGACCGCTTGCCACGATCTGAACCAGTTGATGCTCTTCAATATGAGAAGCAGGAAAATAGCGTAAATCATTTTCAATAGAACCACTTACAAAACCCCAATCCATCAGAAAAACAGCCTGCAAACTGGCGACCGCATCTCCTTCAATACGCAAATGAGTATCCCGCCAGAGATTGTCCCTGCCCAATCCGCGCAAATAGCGTTCGGCAATGTTGATCCCTCCTACAAAACCCACCCTGCCGTCAATCACGATGATTTTTCGATGCAGTCTGAAATTAACCTTATTGGCAAAAATATAAGACTTTACCGGCATGAAGCTGGCTACACCGGCTCCGGCAGAGGTAAGCTCCCGTATGAATTTTCGTGACAACGGCCAGCGGCCCGAATCGTCATCGTGCACTCTTACTGCAGCCCACTCCCGTGCTTTTTTTACCAGGATATCCTTAATCCGGTTACCGATCTGATCCTCCTCAATAATAAAAAACTCCAGATGAATGTGGTCGGTCGCATGTTCCAGTTCATAAATAATGGATCCGAAAGTTTGTCGTCCATTATGCAAAACCTTTATCCGATTGTGCTTGGTTATCAATGCCTTACTGTTACTCAACAACAACTGCATCATATACCGCATCGGGGCAAGCCGTTCATCCTTAATGAACTTTCGGGCATGTAGTTCAACCAGTTGCTTTTTTGCCATCAGATCCAGGGAAATATGGTCGGTAAATACTTTTTCGTTAATCAGTTTTCTTTTCCGGGGATTCCGGCCCAGATAAAAATAGAAAATAATCCCCCCGACCGGGATCAACATCAAAATCAGGATCCAGGCAATTGTTTTAACAGGGTCTTTATTTTCGAGGATAATCACCACCACGATGACCAGGATGGTGACCAGCATGATCAGGTCGAGTACAAACCAGCCCCACCCCTGATGACTAAAAATACGAAAGATACCGGTAAACATTTGGTGCTTTTTGACTAACGGAAATTACAAATTTATTGATACATACTACATTTGTGCTATGCGGATTATTTTTTTTCTTCTTTTGTTTTCAGGCTGGGCATCATTTGGGGTCTCACAAGAGATCCGGGGCCTGTATGTAAATAAAACCGAACAACTGATCGGAAGTCCTGACAAAATCGACAGTCTGTGTCACTACATATATGC
>JAGHDB010000206.1 GCA_021160155.1 Bacteroidales bacterium
ATCTCTTCGCGAAAGGTAAAATCTAATTCGGCCCGGATCATTTTTACGGCAGGATCCCGGTCGTCAAACTGCTCCATTTTATCCAGAATCTTATCTGATGCTTTTCCGTAATTCAGGATAAGGTACTTTGCTTCAGATGCCGGTAATTTATTACGAGCCAATTTTTTTGTCATTTCAGCCAGATAGATTTCGATCTCTTTCTCATCTACCAAAGGCGGTTGGGTCAATCTGATCTCTTTGGTCCGGCACTTCTTTACCGTACGATTTTTTGAATTCCCCAATCCTTTAATCACTCTGTCAACAATCTTTTTTGCCATCACCCGGTATCCGGTTAATTTTCCACCGGCGATAGAGATCAATCCGTCAGGGGCCATGAAAATTTCATCCTTCCGTGATATTTCCGAAGCTGCCTTACCCTCCTGGTGTATTAAAGGCCGCAATCCGGCCCAGCTTGATTCAATATCCTGCAGCCTGATCTCAGCAGACGGGAAAAAATTGTTTACTGCATGTATCAGGTATTCTGCATCTTCACGCGTAGTGACCACATGATCTTTGTCCCCCTGATAAACCGTATCGGTAGTTCCGAAATAGGCTTTATTCCCACGGGGAATAATAAAGATCAATCTCCCGTCAGGAGCATCGAAATAGACAGACTGGCTGACCGGTAACTTGTTATAATCAACTACAAGATGTACCCCTTTAGTCAGGTATAATTGTTTTTTAGTTAATGAGCCGTTTAATTCTCTGATCTCATCCACCCAGGGACCTGAAGCATTGACCACACGTGCAGCCTTGATCTCCAGAGAATCTCCGGTAATTTCATCACGACAAAAAGCCCCCGATATTTGATCACCTGAATGTATAAACCGTTGCATTTTGCAGTAATTCAGGCAAACAGCTCCAAATCGGACAGCAGTTTTGATCAATTCAATGGTCAGCCTTGCATCATCCGTACGATATTCAAAATAAAGCACACCTCCCCTGAGTTTTATCGGATCAAGCATGGGCTCAATCTCCATGGCTTTTTTACGATCCAGGATGCGTCGTCTTTCTGAAGAATGAACTCCTGCCAGAAAATCATAAAGAGTTACTCCCAGTGCTGAAGAAAAACGTCCGTAAGTACCCCCCCTCATAATGGGCAGCAACATGGTTTCACGAACCACCAGATGAGGGATCAACCGGTGTACCACGGCTCTTTCACGACCCGTTTCATGCACCAATCCAAACTCCAGTTGCTTGAGATAACGCAATCCTCCATGAATCAGCTTGGTTGACCGGCTGCTGGTGCCCGAAGCAAAATCCCCTTTTTCCACCAATGCAGTCCGTAATCCTCTGGAAGCTGCATCCAAAGCTATCCCGGCACCGGTTGCCCCGCCTCCAATTACCAACAAATCAAAGGATTCACGTGTCAATTTTTTGATTATTTCAGGTCTCATGGGGAAGGTTTAGGAGAGGTTGAGGAGGTTGAGGAGGTTTAGGAGGTTGAGGAGGTTTAGGAGGTTGAGAGGGATTAATTGTCAGGAGTATAAGCCTGTAGCCTGAATAGCCGGCAGCCCTGTTCCTGCTGATAACTTTTTTATTCATCCTGCGTTTTCCATTTCATTGTTCGCTTAACTGCTTCTTTCCATTTCTGGTATCGTGCCTCGCGCAGATATTGATCCATTTGAGGCCGAAAAACCCGTTCGATCTCCTGCGCTGATTTCAACTCATCATAGGTCCACCACCCCAGATACAGTCCTGCCAAATAAGCTGCTCCAAGGGCTGTAGTTTCCACCACACGTGGCCGAATAACGGGAACATCCAGGATATCCGACTGAAACTGCATCAGGTAGTCATTCACCACTGCACCGCCATCCACTTTTAACTGTTGTAAATCCAATCCTGAATCCTGCTGCATGGCTTCAAGCACATCGCGGGTCTGGAATGCCAGTGACTCCAGTGTAGCCTTGACCAAATGCGGAATCCCCGTATCACGTGTCAGTCCGAATACCGCTCCGCGTGCATACATATCCCAATAGGGCGCGCCCAATCCCACAAATGCCGGCACCATATAAACCTCATCAGAACCGGATGCCTGACGGGCCAGGGCATCGGTTTCACCGGAAGATGAGATAATTTTCAGGCCGTCCCTTAACCACTGAACAGCTGCACCCGCGATAAAAACACTGCCTTCAAGTGCATAACAGGCTTCGTGTACATCGCTGCATGCCAACGTAGTAATCAATCCGCTTTTTGATTCGATCTTATTGTTGCCGGTATTCATCAGCATAAAACATCCGGTACCATAAGTATTTTTTGCCATACCGGTGTCAAAACAGGCCTGTCCGAATAAGGCCGACTGCTGATCACCCGCTACGCCACAGATCGGAATCGCACCGGCGGGAGAATCAAAATAACCAAACAGGGCCGATGACGGATACACTTCAGGCAGCATACCGCGCGGGATATCCAATGCAGACAACAAATGTTCATCCCATTCCAATTTTTCAATATCGAACAACATAGTCCGGCTGGCATTGGTATAATCAGTCGCATGAACTTTACCAGCCGTTAATTTCCAGATCAGCCAGCTATCCATTGTGCCAAACAACAAACTTTGGCCCCTATCCTTTAGCTTTTGGCCTTTATCCTTTAACCTTTGGCCTTGTAACGTATCCAGTATCCACTTGATTTTAGTGGCTGAAAAATAGGAGTCAATTACCAGTCCGGTATGTCTCTTCACATACTCCTCCATTCCGCTGATCCCTTTTAACTCTTCGCAAAACGGTGCCGTACGTTTATCCTGCCATACGATGGCATGATGAACCGGGATCCCCGTTTCCTTATCCCAGACTACCGTGGTTTCACGTTGATTGGTAATACCGATTCCGGCTATGTCAGACCATTCGGCCCCGGTTTGTTTCATAACCTCAGCAATCGTATTCCATTGTGCACTCCATATCTCTTCAGGATCATGCTCCACCCAGCCGGGCCGTGGGTAAATCTGGGTAAATTCCTGTTGAGCAATTCCACGGATAATTCCTATATGGTCAATCAACAGCGAACGTGAACTGGTCGTGCCCTGATCCAGTGCCAGAATATATTTTTTACTCATTTTCTTTATCGGTTTTTAATTGATTAACAACAGCCAGCAACACGATTGCAAGCACCAGGGCCATAACCGGCCAAAACCATACAGTCGGGGGTGCACCCTTTAATAAATTATACACCAATGCTCCTGAAATACCTCCAATAGCCGGACCAATAACCGGTATCCAGCTGTAACTCCAATCCGATTTCCCTTTACCGGCAACAGGCAATAAAAAATGGGCGATACGGGGACCCAGATCCCGCGCCGGATTAATGGCATAGCCGGTGGTCCCGCCCATGGATACACCTATAGCCACAATCAAAAAACCTACGATCAACGGGTTGAGACCCTCTGTAAACTGATTGGCTCCGAGAAACAGAATCCCCTGTACCAATACAAATGTACCAATGATCTCACTCAGCAGATTGGCCCAGGTTTTTCGTATAGCCGGACCGGTACAGAATACGGCCAGCTTCAACGCAGGATCGGGAGTCATTTTCCAGTGAGGCAGATAATGTAGCCAAACAGCCACTCCACCAATGAAACCACCAAACAACTGACCTGCAATATAAACAGGTACCTGCGACCAGGGAAATGCTCCCTGTGCCGCCAATGCCAGGGTAACTGCCGGATTGATATGAGCACCACTTATCTGACCCACCCCATATATGGCCAGGGCTACCCCGAGTCCCCATCCCACGGTAATGACAATCCATCCGGAATTTTCAGATTTCGACCGTTTTAATAATACCCCGGCAACCACTCCGTCACCAAATAAAACCAGAATGGCAGTACCGACCATCTCAGCAAGAAAATTGGACATATTCTTATAATTAAGGATTTGAAAGGGAAAGATAACAAAAAGAGATTACCCGAAAAACCTAAAAAATCTCTAATTTCGTAATCATTCGTAACCTGACGTAACCTTTTCTCCATTATGAATAAACAACTTCTTTCAGCCGGAATCCTGACTCTGGCCCTGGTCCCATCCTGTAGTCAAAAAACAAAACAGAAGCATCCCAACCTCCTGTTGGTTTTTCCGGATCAGATGCGCGTACAAACCCTTGGTTTTCTAGGCCAGGAACCTGCCATTACACCTAATTTAGACCGGTTTGCCCGCCAGGGTCTCTTTTTCTCCAATGCAGCCTCAAACACACCGGTCTGCAGTCCCTATCGCGGCATGCTAATGACCGGAATGTATTCTATATCAAATGGCGTGGTCAACAATACGACTTCAAGAGCCGGAGAATTCAGTATCCAACTCAGAGAAAGTGACCGGACCTGGTCGGATGTGTTGCACGATCAAGGTTATAGTTTGGGATATATCGGCAAATGGCATCTTGAATATCCTCATAAGCCCTACATTGATTGCTCCAATAACCGGGGGAAAATAAAATGGAATGAATGGTGCCCGCCTGAACGCCGCCATGGCTTTGATTTCTGGTATTCATACAATACGTACGATCATCATCTTCACCCTATGTATTGGAGCACAAATGCTGCCCGGGATGAATTTCATTATGTAAATCAATGGGGACCGGAACATGAAGCGGATATGGCGATAAAATATCTGAAAAATGAAGACGGATCTTACCGTACCCCCGGAAAACCTTTTGCACTGGTAGTCTCTATGAACCCGCCACATATGCCTTATAACCAGGTTCCTAAACGTTATGTCAGGATGTATGACAATAAAGAAGAAGCCATACAGAAATTATTTGACGATCCACGTGTTCCTGATACTACCGACCGGTGGGGAAAATATTACCGGAAAAATATCAAAAATCAACTGGCAATGGTCACCGGCGTGGATGAACAGTTCGGCCGGATTTTATCTGCCCTTGAAGAAATCGGCCTCGAGAAAAATACTATCGTAGTATTTACTTCAGATCATGGGGATTGCCTCGGAAAACACGGCATGATCTCCAAATCAAATCCCTACGAAGAATCCATGCGCATCCCCCTGATCATCCGCTGGCCGGATAAAATCAAACCGGGGACCAATGATTTGTTAATTTCTGTTCCGGATTATTATCCCACACTGCTTGACCTGATGGGCTTCAGAAACCAAATCCCTCCCCAGGTCGAAGGAGTTTCCTATGCAAATATCTGCCGGGGCAGAAAAATGCCTCCGCATCAGCAACGTCCTACATCACAATTGTATTTCATGTTGAAAGGACAAATATCAGGCAAACTCCCGGGAGATTATTTTGATCACCAGAATTACGGAGAAAGAGGCGTCAGAACCAACCGCTATACGATGGACGTAATAAAGATTTTTCCCGATTCTTCAGTAACCTATCTGTGGGACCGGCAGAACGATCCGATGGAACTGCACAATATCGCACCTGAACATCCTGAATTGGTGCGGGAATTATTTGATAAAGAGCTGAAATACTGGCTGCAGAAAACCCAAGATCCCTGGCTTAAAACAACCGTAAAAAATTTTCCTCCTGCAAAATAGTCTGCCATATTGATCAACCTTTTTACCATGAATCTCCGAAAAAAAATAATGTATTTGTCTCTTCTTGTTCTGGTAACCGCATGTACACAGAAACCCAAAGAAAACTGGATCCGGCTTTTTAACGGAGTGAACCTTGACGGCTGGATTCCCAAGTTTTCAGGATATCCTTTGGGTGAAAACTATAATGAAACATTCAGAGTTGAAGACAGTCTGTTAACCGTTGACTACAGCCGGTATGATACATTCCGGGGGGAATTCGGCCACCTTTTCTACCGGAAAAAATTCTCGCATTACAAACTTCGTGTCGTCTATCGTTTTACCGGGCAACAGGTACCGGGCGGTCCGGACTGGGCATTTAAAAACAACGGCGTAATGCTGCATTGCCAATCACCTGAAAGCATGGAACTTGATCAGAATTTTCCGGTTTCAATTGAAGCTCAGTTACTGGGTGGTGACGGTACCCACAACCGGCCAACTGCCAACCTTTGTACACCCGGCACCCATGTGTACATCAATGGTGAATTATATACGAAACACTGCCTGAACTCTTCGTCACCTACATTTTACGGAACCGAATGGGTAACCGTTGAAATCGAAGTGCAGGGCGACAGCATTTTTCATCACCTGGTAAATGGAGACACGGTGCTGACTTACACACATCCGATTATAGGCGGCAATTTCGTTCCGGATAATTTTGCATTGCCCGAAGGCACCCCGCTTAAAGAGGGATACATCGCCCTGCAGGCCGAAAGCCATCCAACCCAATTTAAAAAAGTGGAATTACTGGATCTGGATAAAAATGAATCTCGCTGATTTTCTATCTTTGAGCTTCATCAATACCACTATTTCATGTCAGGGCAAAAAATCCTGAAAGAGTATTTCGATTCACTTGCAGACCAGCGTGATTCGTGGAAAAAAAGAAACCGATTTTACCATAAGATCCTTATCCGGCATTTCAGAATGATCATCCCCGAAGGCGCCCGTGTGCTTGAACTGGGATGCGCCACCGGGGATCTGCTGCATGCAGTTCGTCCCGGCACCGGAGTCGGAGTTGATTTTTCTGAAAAGATGATCCGTATTGCCCGTGAAAAATACCCTAAACTAACCTTCATACAATCAGACGCAATATCATTCAAATCTGATCAGCCCTTCGACTATATCATTCTTTCTGATCTGCTTCCCTCTTTATGGGATATCCAATCGGTCATCCATAACCTGAAAGAGCTGGTCGGCGACCGGACAAAAATCATCATCTCCTCCTATAATTACCTTTGGGAACCTATTTTGCGACTGGGAGAACGGCTGCATCTTAAAGCCCGGCAACCTCTTCAGAATTGGCTGACTATCAAGGATATTGAAAACCTGCTCTATCTTGAAGAGTTTGAAATCGTGAAAGTTGAACGTAAACTCCTCCTCCCTAAATACCTCCCTGTACTGAACTGGATCTTTAATGTATTACTGGCTAATCTGCCCGGATTGAATACCTTAACCCTGGTGAATTTTATTACCGCCCGGCCCGTAATCCGCAAGAAAAAAGATTACTCGGTATCCATCGTGGTGCCGGCACGCAATGAAAAAGGCAATATTGAGAACGCTATTTTGAAAACTCCTGATTTCGGTACACACCAGGAATTCATCTTTATTGAAGGTCACTCAACTGACGAAACCTGGGAAGAGATCCTCAGAATCCAAAAAAAATACCCCGGTAAAGATATTAAAGCACTCCGGCAAAACGGAAAAGGTAAAGGTAATGCCGTCCGCGAAGCATTTGAAGCAGCC
>JAGHDB010000352.1 GCA_021160155.1 Bacteroidales bacterium
ATAATAGGGACGGGAAGCCAAAAGGACAACGAAAACAATAAGAGCACATATGTCTAGGTCATAAATGACTTTCATTATATTTTGCGCAAAACTCACTCCTTCAAATGATTCGGGACGTTTAATTCCACACAGGTCAAGCAGGGTAGCCGATAAATCAGGAGTAGTGACTGCCATGTCATAGACTTGCTTTTTAAATTTATGACCTGAAGGATACCTGATCAGCAAAGGAACTCCGGCAGCTTCTCTCCAGGCCACCTGTTTTTGTTTCGGATTTACTCCATGAGCTCCCATCATATCTCCGTGATCAGCCGTAAAGAAAATCACCGTCTTGTTCCATAAACCGAGATTTTTCACCTTATCAAGCAAGCTGCCAATAGCCTGGTCGACAGCAGAGCAATGAGCATAATATCCCTGAAGGTCCTTTTTGGTCTTGTTTTGCAGCGTATCCGGAATATTCGGATTGAGCTGTATCGCATTTATGGGATAGTATGATTTAAATTCTTCGGGAGCACTGTAAAGCGGAAAATGGGGAGCAGCTATTGACACGAAAAGGAACATGGGCGAATCGTCATGGGCATGTGTACTCAGGTACTGTTTGGCGTCTTCACAGACAGCAAACGGGGAATAACTTTTCCAGTATTTTACTTCAGGGTCATTATCCTCATAATAAGGCATGTGATTATAGTCGTGCGAACATTCCAGTGCTTTCCAGTAATCAAAGCCCTGTCGTCTTTCAGGTGGTGTAAAATCCAATCTTCCATGACCGTCCAGATGCCACTTTCCAATATATCCGGTCTGGTAGCCATTCGCTTTAAAAATCTCAGCCAGGCACAATTCCTCTTCCGGCAAATAGGCATCATTCAGAAACATGCCGGTAGAAGTAGGATATCGTCCGGTTAAAAGGGAACCTCTAAATGGAGTACAAACCGGACAAACCGAAACAGCATTGTTAAACCTGACGGCTTCTGAAGCAAATTTATCCAACCGGGGTGTTTGCACATTAGGATCCCCGGCAAAACCGAAAGCCGATGATCTCCATTGGTCAGTCAGAATGAACAAAACATTCGGATCTGATTTTTTATCCTTGCAAGCCACCAGACCTGCAAGAAGCATGAGCGATGCATATTGTAATCTTTTCATGATTAATTCATTTATTTCATAAATTCTATTTTTTGAAATACTATACCATGATGACTTCCGGTAGGATCATCTCCAATAATAACTTTTAATGACTCAAAAAGGCAATCTTCCGGAATTTCAGATTTCCAAACAAATGGTTCATACCTGAGGATATCCGACTTTAGGTCAACAAACTGTGAATTGGCACTTACAGAAACAAGCATTATAAAAATCAGGGATGGCAGGGTTTTTATTGTTTTCATATCCAAACAATTTATTTTTAATTTAAACTAAAAACCCGCATTAATTCTGTCAAATGGAGAAAAACTTCTTTTGTCATCTTTTCGGAGTTTAAATATTTCATCTCCATTATTAGGAAATGCGTTTTATATTATTTTGAAATTTTACCTGGAGTTACCTATTCCCACAAGGAAAACGGAAAATAGGATCACTGTAATTCCCAGGGTAATCGTCAGCTTGGTTTTCAGTGTTACCCCTTTCCATTCGCGACGGTAGATCCCCCACATATTTGCGGTTAAAATGATGGTTGACATGTGCAAGATCCAGGAGCTGGCTCCATTGCCCAGTTTGCTTGCTCCCATCCCATAAAAGAAAAACTGGAGAAACCACGTAGTTCCAGCCAATCCTGAAAAGAGCAGATTTTTTGCGATAGGAGTCTGTCTGTTAATTATATCGCCATAGGATCTATTCTTCAAACTGAGGATAGTGGTCCAAATAAAATTGGTAGTGAGGCCGCCCCACAATATAACCACAAAGATTACATTGTTTTGAAACAGCGGATTATATCCGGCAGCAACTGACGCATCAGCCAGTGGTTTACCGACCTCTATTCCGAAGTTAAAGAATGAGCTCAGTATGCCTGACAGAATGGCAATGAGGAGCCCTTTAACCAAACTAAATTCGGCGATGCTTTTCTTTTGTTCATCAGGAGAGAGCTCCTTTTCTTTCATTATACCGGCTTTCCCTGAAATGGCAATACCTGCCAAACAAACAAGCACACCTAATAATACCAGTCGCCCCCCCGGAGTGGCCATCATATCTGTAAATGAAGTTTTCCCTTCTGTGGGGTTGATGGAATAGTATACTGAGGGAACAATCGCTCCAAAGGCAGCGCAAAAACCAAGTACCACAGAATTCCCCAATGACATACCCAGGTACCTGACTCCCAGTCCGTATGACAGTCCCCCTATTCCCCAGAGCAGACCCATGAAAAAAGTGAAGAATATGATTGTTGAGGCTTCAGCGGATATGATGTTTAAAAAACCGGGGACTGTTAACCATGCAGCCAGGGGAGGCACGATTAGCCAAGAGAACAGACCACCCACCATCCAGTAAGTTTCCCATGCCCAACCTTTAACCTTATTGAAGGGCATATAAAAACTTCCGGAGGCAAATCCCCCTATGGAATGGTAGATGACTCCGAGTAATACCTGCATAGGATTGTTGTTTCAAGTTAACAAATACGGGTAGTTCTGATTCCCAGAATATTACCCAATTTTTCAATTTTATTGACCACATGTCCCAGGCCGATGGCACAATGATGGGCAGGCCCGCCTTTAGACCATTGGTTGATAAAGTTTTTTACTCCGATACTAGTCTCAGTCGCTTCATCCCGATATTTCTTTAATTCGCACATCTCCAGCAGCTCAATATGAGTACCAAATGTTGCTGATAGTTTGGTGAGGTCAGAATAGACATCCAGCATTCCATTAAAATAATGGCCCACTATTCCGAGGGTATTATTGCAAAGCGCACCCGCAACCCGGGTTGCAATAATCCACTCTTCAATCTCATCCCATGATTCCCGATCTTCAAGGTGTCCTGTAATGATATGGTATGGAACACCTGTCCGATTAAACACTGAAGACAATTCCGGGACAGAACAGGCTTGGCAATTTTCCAGCCAGATACCGGTCATAAATCCCCGGTCCTGAAGCTTGTTAAATGCAGCATAATCCAATTGGGCCACCGGTTGCAGGTTCAGAATAATCACCGGCACTTTAATGCGCCGGACTATCGGTAGTACAGAAGAAGAAAGAGCATAAGTGGACACATAAAGGAATATAACGTCAATATGATTTGACATAAAAAGCTCAGCGGATTCTCCGGCTTTGATCGGATTGTCGACCATCCCGGCATCGACTACCTCCACACCAAAGCCTTCAATTTTGTCTTTTATTTGCTTCTGATAGCCGGTCAGTTTCGACAGCAAACCATCGAATTGCAACCAGTACGTATCGAGGCCGATACCGAACAATCCCACTTTTGTTATCTCTCTTTTCATTATTGTGTGAACAATATCTTCGTGTGAATACCTGTAAATTTATTGTAAAAGCTAACTTTTAAAAACAGCTCTTTTTGTTCATTTTAAATTTGTAAATTTACCTAAACATCGTTAAATAAAACACATAAATAGTACGCTGAAATGAAAAAGAAAGTCATAAAAAAACATGGAAATCTTATTATTCTTTCAGGAGTAAGTATGATCATTTTTTCAGGCATGTCATGTACAAAAAAAGATAATACTGAAAGTACAAAACCGAACATTGTATTCATTCTTACGGATGATCAGGCATGGAATACTTTAGGAAGGTACGATCGATATCCGTTTTTGAAAACTCCTAATATTGACCGGATTGCTGATGAAGGAATGGTTTTTAAAAATGCCTATTGTACCACCTCCCTATGTTCGCCCAGCAGGGCAAGTATTATGACCGGATGCTACGCGCATACCAACGGGGTGTATGTTAACGGATACGCCGATCCTGATCCGAAAGTGCCGTATCTTCCTACAATACTACAACAAAACGGATATGAAACAGCCATGGTAGGAAAATGGCATATGGGGCATGGAGATCAACCAAGAAAAGGATTTGATTACTGGCTGAGTTTTGCAGGAGTGGGCAGATATGTTGATCCTCCCCTGAATGAGAACGGAACAAAGTTTATCAAGAAAGGTTATATGACCGATATCTTAAATGATTATGCACTGCAGTGGCTAAAAAAACCGAGAAATAAACCATTCTGTTTATTTCTCTGGCATAAAGCGCCACATACTCCTTTTACGCCGGCATCACGTGACTCGGCTGCCTTCAGCGATGCCAGAGTCCCAAATTATAAAAACTGGTACGATGATATGGCTAACAAACCTCGATGGATGAGAAGGTTATGAATGTATGGTGCTCACTACCAGAACTGGAAGAATAGTATAGGAAAACCGGTTCCGGATAAAATTACACCGCGTCCATGGAATCCGCAAAATCCAAAAGCGATGAATTATCTCAGAACACTTCTGGCAGTAGACAAAAGCGTTGGTGAAATTAGAGAATACCTGGAAGAGAAGGGCATGCTGGACAATACAGTTTTTATTTACGGCAGTGACAACGGATTCTTTCTGGGCGCTCATCAGCATGGCGATAAAAGACTCATGTATGAGGAGTCTTTACGTATACCACTGGTAATCAGGTATCCTAAGCTGATAAAATCCGGAACCACCAACAGCAATATGGTATTGAATATTGATATAGCACCTACTATCATTGAACTTGCAGGAGGCAAAGTGCCTGAAAATATGCAGGGAACCTCTATGGTTCCATTGCTCAGAAATGAAAATGTCAACTGGCGTAAATCATTTCTTTACGAATATTATCAGGAAGGTTATGCTCCGTCGTATGTCACGCTTTTAGGTATCAGGAATGAACATTACAAATACATTGAGAGTCCGGATGTAATGAATGATATTGAGGAATTATATGATATGCAAAGCGATCCGGAAGAGATGTATAATCTGATAAATAATCCACATTACCAATCTGTAAAGTCAGAAATGATCAAAAAACTGGATTCTTTGAAAACCAAAACGGGTTACTTTGATCCGAAATTATTTAATGGGCAAGAGTTTCCTGACGAATAAACAATTTTAAAACATGAATTATGAAAATTCCTTTCCCCATTAAATTGTTTGCTATCATTCTTTTGCAAATCGTCGTTATTCCTTCTTCGTTTGTTCACCTGTATTGCCAGGTAAAAGCATGGGAAGGAACGATCACGATTCCTACGTATGGATGGGAGGATGATGTGAATCCGAAATTCTGGGCCATGGAATCCGGCGCCAAGGGTGCGACCACGGTAAAGGCCTCTATTACCTATCCTTACAATATGCAGGACCATTTGTCAAGGAAGCTTGAAGATGTTACCTACAAGGCCATCTTTCTTGAAAACGAATATTTAAAAATAACTTGTTTACCCGAACTGGGAGGAAGACTTCATTCAATATACGACAAAACCACCGGGCACGAAGCATTCCATAATAATAATGTGATAAAACCCAGCATGATCGCTATGCGAGGCGCTTTTATCAGTGGTGGAATAGAGTGGAACGCGGGACCACAGGTCCATACGGTGACTATCTTATCCCCCGTGGATGTTCTTTACGGCGAAAATGAAGATGGATCTGCTTACATCGAAGTAAGCAATCTTGAAAAAAGCCTCAGAACCCGATGGACAGTAAGGATTACCCTCCATTCGGGAAAAGCTGTTCTGGATGAAAATATTCGTATCTACAATCCGACCGATACCATGAATCCCTTTTACTTTTGGAATTGCACTGCATTCCCCCAACGCAAGGGAACACGCTTTATCTATCCGATGAGTAAAGGAACCGATCACTTCGGAGTCAAATATTTCGATTGGCCCGTAAACGACGGCGTTGATCTTTCGTGGACCAAAAACTACAAAGATGCCATTCATGTGCTTGAATTAGCCTGTATCAACCCGGTACCCATTAAAAGACGTAATCACCTTGTCCAGTATCAATTGGCTTATTTGAATCATCTGATTGGTGATGATTCGATGGCTGATAACTATCTAAAAAAAGCCGCCACAAATTACAGCGATTTAATCAATGCATCGCGTCCGGAAATGGAGAATACACTTCTTTATGCCCTGAAAATTCATCCGGATGATGCATTGGCATCCTACCAACTGGGTAATCTTTATGCAAATTTTGGCCGGCTTGAAGAAGCTGAAAAGTTCTGGAACAAAGCTGTGGCAGCAAACCCCTCCATGAGCATCCCATGGAGGAATCTAGGGCTTTACTACTGGGTCGTTAAAAATAATCATGAAAAGCCGGAATACTGTTACCGGAATGCAATAAATGACAGACCCTACGATCAGACAC
>JAGHDB010000394.1 GCA_021160155.1 Bacteroidales bacterium
CCGTGGGTATGTGCCAGCATGGGTTGATCTGACCAGGTGGAGGCAAATAATTCAATTTGTTGTGTTATCTCGTTCAAAACGGGAAGATAAACCTGAGTTAAACCCTCTTTCAGGGAGAGTGGTACAGCTGTATTATTAATATCCTGGGAGGTTAGTCCGAAATGGATAAATTCTTTATATTTTTCAAGCCCCATCCGGTCAAATGCTTCTTTTATATAGTATTCAACTGCTTTAACATCATGATTAGTGGTCTTTTCTATCTCTTTGATTGACAAGGCATCAGATATTGAGAACAGACGGTAAAGATCCCTCAGGTCATCATAACGATCTGCAGGGAAACTACTTAATTGGGGTAATGGGAGGCGGCAAAGTTCAATGAAATAGGTGACTTCAATCCTGATTCGGTATTGTATCAGTCCGAATTCCGAAAAAAAAGGAGCGAGTTTTTCGCTCTGTTTCCTGTAGCGTCCGTCAACCGGTGTTATTGCTGATAACTCATTTAGTGTCATGGTTCTGCATATAAGTGCATCAAATTTACTAAAACTAACCGGAACAATTGGGTTGACAATAACCGAATAGCTGTCAGCTTTATTTATAAATTTACATTATGAAAGCAGCGATTGTAAATTACTTAAATACGGCTCCGTTACTTTACGGATTAACCCATTCGGCAGAGTTGCCTGATCTGGAACTGGTGTTAGGGGTTCCGGCTGCATGTGCCAGGATGCTTGATCAGCGTGAGGTTGACTTGTCATTGTTGCCTATAGGGGCGTCAATAGGGAAAGAGATAAGATGGATAGGTCGGTATGGGATTGGTGCCGAAGGTCCGGTCAGAACAGTAGTGCTCTTTTCAGAGGTCCCCATGGAACAGATCCGGCATGTCAGGCTGGATGCTCACTCAAGAACGAGCTTGTTGCTTATCCGGGTGCTTGACCATTATTATTACCGGGCGGGATGGACCTATAAACAGGATGATCAGGTTTCCAATTTGAAAACCCTGGGAGCTCATGAAGGTGTGTTAATGATCGGTGATAAAGTTTTTACTCATGAAAAGCGATTCGGGTACCGGTACGACCTGGCAGAAGAATGGATTCGTCTGACGAACCTTCCTTTTGTATTTGCTGCCTGGGCTGCCGCAGTGCCTTTGGATTCCCGGTTTATTGACCGGTTTAACCGGGCACAGAAGTTTGGGATTGAAAACCTTGAGATGGTAGTTAAAGCCTATTATGAAACCCGTAAGGATACCCGGATAAATCTCCTGGAATACCTGCAAAAAAATATCTCCTATGAACTGACTGAGAAAAAATGGGAAGGTATTCGTCTTTTCAGAGATTTGGCCGGCAGATTAATCAGAACCGGTCATGATAAATAACGGCTTGAAATCAAATGATTTATATTTTGGTCTAAGTCGTTCGGTATTGTAGTGCTTTTCAACATTCACAAACTTTTTCGAGGCAGTGACCACATCCAATGGGGCATTATCATATCTGCCATTCTTCAAAATTACCAGTCTTCCGTGAATTCCCCTCAGGATCAGGTCAAGAGCCAGGTTCCCGAAAGCCATAGGGACAATAGAGTCTATTGCATCCGGATCTCCGCCTCTAACCAGATAGCCGAGATTCTGATGAATTATATTGATACGTTTTCCATTATTGAATTTCGGAGTAATTTCCTTAATGAGATTGCCTACTGTCAAGCCGATACCTCCTAATTTTGGATGTCCGAACATATCTTTCTCCTCGTCCATTAAAGCCATTTTTTCCATTCCTTCAAAGGTGGCTCCTTCAGAGACAAGGCAAATGGCATAACTTGACGGATTCTTTGCACGGTCACTAATCAGGAGCTCTGTCAGGTGATCGATATTAAATTTAAATTCGGGAATGACACAGCGATGAGCCGCTCCGGCCATAGTCGGCAGCATAGCCGTAAACCCGGCATATCGGCCAAATACCTCCACAATCAACAGTCGTTCATGCGAACCGGCACTGGTTCTCAAGGTGTTGATCATCTGAATGGTTCTTGTTACACAGGTTGAAAACCCTATGCAGTAATCCGTACCCGGCACATCATTATCCATCGTTTTTGGGATGGCTACTACTTTGACGCCCTCACCGTAAAGCCTTACGCCATAACTCAGGGTATCATCCCCGCCAAGGGGGATTAAATAATCAACTCCCAACCACTCAAGGTTTTTAATGATCTCCGGTGTAATATCATTGATTTCGTCATTATAGGTGCTTCTTAAATGTTCGGGTACTGCAGCCCGGGGTAAATGGCTTGGACGGGTTCTGGAACTATGTAAAAAAGTACCGCCTGAGCGACCGGCCCGGTTGACATCTTCATAGCTAAGATAAGAATAATTGTTGCTGTTATCATATTTTTTATCCCGCACCATCTGGCTGATGCCTGCCCATCCTCTTCGAAGTCCGATGACCTGGTATCCTTCTCGTAATGCTCTAATAGTAATTGCTCTAATAGCGGGATTTAATCCCGGAACATCTCCGCCTCCTGTTAAAATGGCAATAACTCCCTTACTTTTCGCCATGGTTAATCCAATTTTTAATTTAATAGATAAATATATTCGTGATCATGAAAATGACCGCCTAAAAATATAAAAAAATGCCGGATTGGTTTTTATACCTTTGCAACTGAACAGCAGAATTAAGATAATATGAATATCATGTTTCACGGGCGTCGACTGGGGATCTTTCTGATAGGTATTAGTTTTACTTTAGGCTTATCGGGAATGCCGGATGTAAAGAGGATGCAGATGGATGATACGGTTAAAGTGTTCCAGTTTGACATGAACCAACAGGTTGATAAAGCATTATGGCGTATTACTCAAGTAGCATTTAATGCAGCTGAATCCTGGGGAGCCGATGTGATCCTGATCAGGATGAATACGTACGGCGGATTGGTCAACATGGCCGACTCTATCCGGACGAAAATACTGAATTATAAAAAACCGGTTTATGTTTTTGTGGATAATAATGCTGCTTCGGCAGGTTCGCTGATAGCCATCTCTTGTGACAGTATTTATATGAGACCCGGAGCCAATATCGGGGCTGCCACTGTGGTGAATCAGTCTGGTGAGGTGGTGCCGGATAAATTCCAATCGTATATGCGTTCCACTATGCGGTCAACTGCAGAGGCGCACGGAAAAGACACCCTTTTGGTAGGTAATGATACGGTAATTCGCTGGCATCGTGATCCTAAAATCGCCGAGGCAATGGTGGATCCTTCTGTTTATATTAAAGGAGTTATTGATACGGGTAAGGTATTGACATTTACTACCCGTGAGGCAATCAAATGGGGATTCTGCGAAGCCGAAACTGAAAATACCGATGAGGTACTGAAACATGCCGGTATTGAACAGTATCAATTGAAATATTATCGTCTTTCAGCCCTTGAAAAGGTGATTGGGTTTTTACTGAGTCCTGTGATACAGGGTATTTTGATACTATTAATTATCGGAGGTATCTATTTTGAACTCCAAACCCCCGGAATTGGATTTCCAATTATGGCTGCGGCTGCCGGTGCTTTGCTCTATTTTGCTCCTCTTTATCTTGAAGGGCTTGCAGAACATTGGGAAATCCTGCTTTTTGTGGCCGGGATCGGTTTACTGCTGGTGGAGATATTTGCCATTCCTGGATTCGGAATTGCAGGAATCTCAGGTATTACTTTGATAATAACCGGGTTAGCTTTAAGTCTGGTAGGTAATGTGGCTCTTGACTTTTCAGGGGTCAGCGTAATTGCCATATTCAAATCTTTTGCCTTTGTCATCGTTGCTTTTTTTATTGCGTTACTTTTCTCTATCTGGCTGAGTCAGAAACTCATAACCAGTAGTCCATTTGGCTTTCTTGCATTACATCAGGTGCAAAGAAGTGATAAAGGATATATCAGCGCCCGACAGGAGTTGAAAACCTTATTAAACCGCGAAGGAGAAGCTTACAGTATATTAAGACCTTCCGGTAAAGTAATGATTGATGGAGAAGTATATGATGCCATTGCAGAAAGTTCATGGATTCCAAGAGGATCACGTGTATTGGTAGTCAAACAAGAAGCGACGCAGATCTATGTCAAAAAATTGGATTAATACGATTACAATCCGGAATTATCAATACTCGGATTACGGAGAGTTAAAACGATTTTGGCAATTAAATGGTTTGGATTCTCCGAAAAGAGCTGATGATCAGTATATTATTCAAAGAACTTTGGATCATGGAGGCGTACTGCTGGTTATGATTCATGAAGATGGCCGGTTGATTGGAAGTTCGTGGATTACAGAGGATGGACGGCGGTCATGGATTCATCATTTTGGTATTCATCCCGATCTTCATGGACAAGGTCTCGGTAAACTTTTAATGGAACGAACCATGATTGAAATCAGGCGGATTGGATTACAGGTCAAATTGGAAGTGCATCACAATAACCTGAATGCCATTGGTTTGTACAGGAAATACGGGTTTAAATTATTGGATGGCTATCTGGTTTATATGGTCAGATCGCTAAATTAAAACCTCTTCTCTTTAATTCTGGCTTTCTTACCGGTTAATCCGCGAAGATAAAACAAACGTGCTCGACGCACACTGCCTCGTTTGTTGATTTCAATTTTTTCAATAAAAGGAGAATAGGCAGGGAAAATACGTTCTACTCCAATCCCACCTGAAATTTTTCGGACGGTAAAGGTCTGTGTTATACCTTCCCCTCTGCGCTGAATTACTACCCCACGAAACATCTGGATTCGCTCTTTCTCTCCTTCTTTGATTTTATAGTGAACGGTTATGGTATCACCGCTATGAAAAGCAGAATGATCGGCTTTAACTGAAAATGCCTGTTCTGCAGCTTTTAGTAAGTCCATCCTGATCGAGCTTTTAGGTGTCAATAAAATTGGCTGCAATATTACACAAAAAAAATAAAATA
>JAGHDB010000183.1 GCA_021160155.1 Bacteroidales bacterium
ACATTATGCTGAAATGTATTATCGGATTGCAGGGCTTTGATCACAAATAGTTGGGCTACCAACATACCCATAAGTGATCCAACGGGATTAAAAGATTGCGCCAGGTTCAGCCGGCGTGTGGCAGTTTCTGGCGGGCCCATGGATAAGATATAGGGATTTGATGTAGTTTCAAGAAATGCCAGTCCGAATGTCAAAATATAGAGGGATGCCAGAAAAAAACCGAATTGCTCTCTGGCGGCAGCGGGATAAAACAGCAGCGCACCGGTAGCGTACAGTCCGAGTCCTACCAAAATACCGGATTTATAGGAGAATTTTCGAATAAAGAGAGCAGCCGGAATAGCCATGGTTGCATAACCCCCGTAAAAAGCCAGTTGCACCAGGGCCGCTTCAAAATTCGACAGTTCACGCATGACTTTCTTAAAGGCGGATACCATCGGGTTGGTGAGGTCGTTGGCAATACCCCACAGAAAGAAAAGGCTGGTAATCAATATAAATGCAAAGAGAATTTCTCTGGGGATGAGGACTTTCTTTTCGGTATTCATAACCGGTGGATTAATATGATTATATGAGTATGACGATTCAACAGGGGGTAACCCCTTTTTTCAGAATGATGTTGCCGTATTTGGCAGTTTCGCCGGTCATGACCACGGCAAAAGCGGATTTGGCACGTTCGTAAAAAGCATAACGGTCAATTCGTTCTATGGAGGGTACGTCCGGATTGGTTTTACGGATGGCTGTCAGATAGGACTGTTCCACAGCCGGATCCAGTTGGTCTCCCTCCACAGCGGCCATCATAATCAGTGGATGATCCACGTAAGCATCCAGTTCAAACAGGGGCAGAATGGCAGCAAGCAAATCAGACACTTTGAGCCCGTCGGCGCGTAAAACATTCTGGTTAAATGATTCTCCGGGAAAGTGTGCGTCGGCCAGTACGATTTCATCGCCATGGCCCATGCGTGTCAGAATCTGTAACAGATCCGGACTCAGCAGGGGTGAGATTCCTTTTAGCATGAATAGGTTTCTTTTTACGGATTAATTCTGCTAAAATTAGAAAAAAAGTTGACTGATTGAGGATTTTTGTAACTTGTTTGCGTGTCATACGGAGAATATTGAATCATGCAAAAATCTATTTTCATTACCACACATAAAAGAGAAGGATTATACGATATTACGGATGAAGTCGGGCGAATCATACGTGAAAGCGGGGTGACCACCGGTATGGTCAATGTGTATGTGCGTGGTTCCACAGCGGCGATCATGATCCAGGAGAATTGGGATGATAGTGTACAGCGGGATGTAGTCTCCCTGTTACGGAAAATGATTCCAAAGGGTGTTTGGGAGCATGATCGGCAGGACGGGAATGGTGATGCGCATCTGAAGGCCGGATTGGTAGGCCCCGGAGAAACCATTCCGGTTTTGGATGGTAAACCGGGACTTTCAACCTGGCAGAATGTTTTTCTCTGTGAATTTGACGGACCGAGATCCCGGAGGGAGATTATAGTCTCGGTTTGGTAATATCTGTTAATATTATAATTATGAAAAGAGTTATTTATTTCAGTTTATTGATGCTGGTGACCCTGTTTACCAGGGGTGAAGCCTGTACAACGGCAGTGATATCCGGGAAATATACCCCGGATGGCCGACCCTTGTTATGGAAGCACAGGGATACGGGGCAATTGAAAAATATTATCCGGCAATTTTATGATGGGAAATACGCTTATACCGGATTGGTCAATTCGGTAGATGTAAAAGGTTTAAGCATCTGGGAAGGTTTTAATAGTGCCGGTTTTGCTATTATGAATTCGGCCAGTTACAATTTGAACAACGATACCATCAGGCAAACCGGATATGAAGGAAGATTGATGAAAAGAGCCCTGCAGGAATGTGCCACAATTGATGATTTTGAGCTGTTGCTGAAAAATTTACCTAAACCGGTCAGGCTGGAGGCGAATTTCGGAGTGATTGATGCACAGGGCGGGGCAGCTTATTTTGAATTGGGGAATTTTACCTATACCAAGATAGATGCCAATGATCCGGCAGTTGCTCCATACGGATACCTTGTGCGAACCAATTATTCTGTTACCGGGAAGATGGGTGTAGGGGGTGGATACATCCGTTATATTACGGCGGATAATATTTTAAGAATGGCGGTCAAAGAGAACCGGCTTACTCCAAAGACCATTCTCCAGGAAGCCAGCCGTAACCTGACCCATTCATTAACCCGCACCGACCTGAATAAATATAGTGATATCCCTGAGAATCATACTACTATGGTGATGTTCCAGGATTATATTCCAAGAAAGAGCACCTCTTCTTCGCTGGTGGTTCAGGGTGTTAAAAAAGGAGAAGATCCTGCCTATACGACCATGTGGACCATCCTGGGATCTCCTTTGACTTCAGTGACGATACCTGTCTGGATGGGCCGGAAGGTACATCTTCCCTTGATAGTCAGTTACGATAAAAGTATTCATGATGCTCCGCTTTGTCATCTGGCACTAAAACTGAAAAAAAGATGTTTCCCTTATGAATGGGGCACAAGCAGTAAATATTATCTGAATATCAATGCCGTGATCAATGCAGATCATACCGGTACGATACAAATACTTATGTCGTTAGAGGATCAAATATTTCAAGAGGCTGAACAACTGCTTGAAAAGTGGAGGAGCAGCCGGATTGACGAGGAGGAGATGCAGGCTTTTTACGACCGCTTAGATAAAGAAATCCCCGGGTTTTACTCGAAGTATTTTCAGCTTTAGGGATGATGTATTACTTAATCCCATAATGATCTCTAAGTATCCATCCGGTCAGTTTATGTGGCAGCAAAGGTTTGATCCGTGCTATCAATTTCTGGTCGAATCGTCCTACCAAGTTACGGAATTTTGGGTTTTTTGACCGGATGATTTTGTCAATTAGTCTGGTTACTTTCTGCGGATTTTCCCCTCCGTTTTCATCCTTTTCGATGACTGCCAAAGCGCGATCATAATATATTTTGTACGGGCTATCCTCATTTTCGGCAGCAGCTTGAATCCGGCTGGCTGTAAATCCGGTTTGAAAATCCCCCGGATTTACCACAGCTACCTGAATACCAAACGGTTTCAGTTCCATGGCAAGAGCTTCGGAGAATCCTTCAACTGCAAACTTGGATGCGGAATAATAGCCTTGGAAAGGAAGACCCATGATTCCTCCAATGGAACTGAAATTTATAATCTTGCCGCTTTTTTTTGCTCTCATATGCGGGAGTACTTCCTGGGTCACGTTGACCAATCCGAAAAAGTTCACGTCAAACTGACGATGGATCTCCTCCGGGGAACAGCGTTCGATTGCTCCTCCGATTCCCATACCGGCATTATTTACCAGCACATCAATGAGTTTTTCTTTTGCGAGGATTTGTTCAACTGCAGTCCGGATCGATTGGCGGTTGGATACATCCATAACCAGCATATTCCAGGGAAGACCGGAATCAGCAGGTTTCCGACTGGTTCCGTACACGGTATAACCTGAATGATACAAATGATCGGCAATTGCTTTTCCGAGACCGGAAGAGGCACCGGTAACAAGAACAACTTGTGGCATAAGTTTACAGGATTTAAATAATTCCGAGGGACTTGGATGTTTGATAAATATGCTCGATGGCGTAATCTATTTGTTCTCTTGTATGGGTGGCCATCAATGAAAAACGTATCAGAGAGTCATTCGGTGGTACGGCAGGTGGAATGACCGGATTGATAAAAATTCCCTGTTCGATCAACTTCATGGTCAGGACCAGGGTTTTTTGCATGTCGCCGATATGAAGGGGAATAATCGGAGTTTCAGAAAGGCCGGTAATAAATCCCAGGGATTTAAAGGTGTTGATGGCGTAACGGGTATCCGTCCACAGTTTCTCTATCCGTTCCGGTTCATTTTGCATGATTTCAAGGGTTGCCAGAACCGTGGCAGTAGAAGCCGGAGTGATGGAGGCACTGAAAATCAAAGAGCGCGAATTATGTTTCAGATAGTTTATGGTATCGGCATCGCTGGCAATAAAACCACCCAGGGAGGCAAAAGATTTGGAAAATGTTCCCATAATGATGTCAACCTGGTCGGTCAGGTCGAAATGGGAACCGGTTCCGGCACCGTATTTTCCCAGAACTCCCAGAGAATGAGCATCATCAACCATAATGGTGGCGTTGTATTTTTCAGCCAGCCGAACAATTTCGGGAAGATTGGTAATATCTCCTTCCATACTGAATATCCCGTCAACCACAATAAATTTCATTGCGTTTGAATCACAGGATTTCAGTTTTGCCTCCAATGCAGACATATTGTTGTGTTCAAACTTGAGCACTTTTGCAAAAGAGAGGCGGGCTCCTTCAATAATTGACGCGTGATCCAGTGCATCCAAAATAATAAAATCGCTTCGTTGCGGAATGCATCCCAGAACTCCCAGGTTAGCCTGAAATCCTGTTGAATAGCAGAGGGAGGCTTCTTTTCCTACGAAACCGGCTAATTTCTCTTCGAGTTCAATATGGATATCCAGTGTACCGTTCAGGAATCTCGATCCGGCGCATCCCGTACCATATTTGTCTGTAGCTTTTTTTGCAGCTTCAATGACTTTGGGATGATTGGTCAGTCCGAGATAGCTGTTTGAGCCGAACATCAACACTTTTTTCCCGTTGATGATCACCTCTGTGTCCTGCTCTGACTCGATTACCCTGAAATACGGATACATGCCGGTTTTCTGCGCCTCCTGAGGAGTAGTGTAGCTGGACATTCTGTTTTTTAGTAATCTCATCGGACGAAAGATATATATTTATTCCAACTTGAACAACACAGGGATGTGATGACGTGATGATGTGGTTGAGATGGTTGAAATGATTACGGTCATGCGTGGTGACCTGACTTGACTGTAAAAGAATTTGCCAGCATGATCCAATAAGATCAATGAAAGGGTTTCCAAAAGAATGTGTTACTCGTTTAATTAATTTTCCTTCATTGAAAATATCTACATTTGAATCATCAGTAAAGAAATCAGATTGTGGAAACCAACAATAAAAATTACTTCCAGTTCTTTTCATGCAGTGCTGAAAGTCATTGTTTTTAAGGAGGCGGACAATATTTATGTTGGTTACGCACCCGATATTGATGTGTCATCCTACGGGGATTATGAACATGTACCTCAAAAATCCTGGAAATATCTCCCGACTGGGGATCAAAGATCTGCCTTCTCTCGATCGGACAGGAACGAAGCTTTGATTTTGTTACCCGACTGGCTACACCAACCGATAATTTTATCAATGAAAAATAAGTATTAATATTGTATCGAAGTGGTACACTTTTCAACTGAAATAGTGGTCTACTTTTCAAGTGAAATAAGCATTACAGCAGATTTAACAAGTTACCATGATGAATGTGGAGTGGAGCTAACATATGTTTATTACAAAGTAAGGGTAAGAGTATCTGGGGATGGTGACCATGACGTAAATTTTTTCTATAATAGCAACTAATTTTTCCACCCAATGAAGTATAGCTGGATATTTCTATTTTTTGTTTTTCTCCGATGTCCTGCTCAGGAAATCACTATTGCTGGATACCTTACTGATGCAATTAGCTCTGAAGCTTTAGTCAATGGTCACGTTTATGTCATTGGTAAACCTAATCAGGGAACTGTAACGAACACCTACGGCTTCTTTACCCTTCAGGTTCAACATGGAGAGATACAACTGGGCGCATCTTATATTGGTTACACTCCATTTGATGAAACTGTTTATATAGCAAAAGATACCATTCTGAACATTGCTTTGGTTTCAATCAAGAATATTGAGGAAGTCACAATTGTTGCAAAGAAGAATGGAGGGAGACTCTTGGGATCGATAAATTCAATCACACCAGCTATGATAAAGTATTTGCCTACTCTGGCTGGGGAAAGAGATATTATTAGGGCAATGCAATTATTGCCAGGTGTACAATCGGCTACAGAAGGAACCACAGGATTGGTTGTACGGGGGGGGAGTCCTGATCAGAATCTGTTTTTGATTGATGGATGTCCCATTTACAATATTTCTCATTTGTATGGTTTTCTCTCAATATTCAATGACGATGCCATTAAATCCGCTGAGATTATAAAATCAGGATTTCCAGCCCAGTATGGAGATAGGCTATCCTCAATCATTAATATACATTTGAAGGAAGGTAACTTGAATAAATATGAAGGATCTGCCTCCGTGGGTTTGCTGTCCTCCAGGTTGTCCATTAATGGTCCAATAATCAAGGGAAAGAGCTCATTTATTCTCTCTGCCAGGAGAAGTTATCTGGATTTGATAACCTCCGTTCCTCAGCTTTTGAGCAAGAGTTCAAGAAGCTCTCCTTTGTCCGGATACTCACTTACTGATTTTAATGTAAAGGCCAATTACATATTTTCACAAAAGGATCGGATTTATTTGAGTTTTTACTATGGGAAAGATGCTTATATGGAAAGCAATCAGGACGATGGTAGCAGGGATTCCGTCAGAAACGAGAGTTCAAATAGTCTTTCATGGGGCAACGCTGTATCTTCTTTCAGATGGAATCATTTATTTAGTGATCGACTTTTTTGCAACACTCAAGTTTCATATACTCAATATCATTTATCGGGTTTAACGAATTATCTGGAAGAGAGTGTGCTAGACCCGGAAAACCAACGATGGGGTTATACATACAACTATTTGTCAAAAATTTCAGATTATTCGACTAAAGTTGATTTCAATTATGGGCTGAATCCAAATCACCTGATAAAGTTTGGCCTTCATTCAGGGATTAATGTTTTTAAACCTGGAGTGGAGTCCTATATGTTTGTGGTGGATCAGTCCCGGAGTGATACAACTTCTCTCACTCAGCCGTTTCAATCTGAATCAGGGGCTGTTTATTTCGAGGATCGGATATCTTTCTCGAACGGTTTTTATCTGTATCCCGGTATAAGAATGGAATTAATCAAGAGTTTCTCTAATATGTATTATTCGTTTGAACCCAGGATTTCAGGGGGATACCAATGGCCGAATAATACCAGCATCAGCCTTTCTTATTCAAAGATTCAGCAACCCATTCACTTGCTTTCAAATTCAGGTTTGGGTATGCCAACAGATCTTTGGGTTCCCTCAACGGATAAAGTTCAACCTGAAAAAGCACAACAATTTTCCCTCGGAATTGATGTTCCGATCGGATCATTTGATGTGGGAGTGGAGGGGTATTATAAAAAACTGAACAACTTAATAGCATATTCTGAAGGTGCTTCATTTTTGATTGCCGGAAATGACTGGGAGGATAAGATTAAAACCAATGGGAAAGGTCAAGCTTATGGCGTTGAGGTTTTTATAAGGAAAGATGTGGGTAAGTTAAAAGGTTGGCTTGGATATACTTTATCTTGGTCTAAAAGACAATTCGATAATATTAACAATGGTCAATGGTTTTTTGATAAGTATGATCGTCGGCATGATTTGTCATTAAATATTTCGTACCAGTATAAGTCCAATATTTCCTTTAGTGGCAGTTGGGTCTTTTCCTCTGGTAATCCTGTTACCCTTCCCGAAGTTATTTATCCTTACATCTACTATCCTATTGGTCTCAATGATTTCAACTACTATGATATTACAACTCCTGAGAATCTTTTTGAGTTTGTGACAGAAATATCGAGACGTAGAGGAGAATTGATCTATTATGGTGAAAGAAACAAGTATCGGATGCCTGATTATCATCGTCTTGACCTTACTGTTAATTTCACTAAGCAAAAAAAGAATTATGAAAGACTGTGGTCATTTGGGCTATATAACGTTTATTCACGCAGAAATCCATTTTATGTGACATACACAGACGATACTTCTGGTGCCTGGCCAACAAAAAATTCTGCTGGATTAAAAATTGTTACTTTATTGCCAGTTCTGCCATCAATAAGCTATTCCATTAAATTTTAAACCTGATGAGGAGCGCAATTTCAATATTGTTTTTAAGCGGATTTGCCTTTCTGTTGTCATGCCAATCTGATTATGACTTTGGTATTGATACCAGTAGCCAAATCATTGTCAATGGATTATTTCAGCCCGATAGTAATTGGATTATAGGTATCTATAAAACCCCCAACTCCTTATGGGACTATAAATTTTTACCTGTTGACAATGCAGAAGTTTCTATCTCTGTTGGAAATTTTAAGTTTCCCCTGATTCAAAAATCTGAAGGTCTTATTACTTTCTATACTTCTGAATCGGAAGATGTCCCGAGTCTGATAAATCAGAATTTCACTTTGGAGGTACACAAAGATGAACAGTTGATTTCGGCAACAAGTTATATACCGGCTATGCCTCAATATTCATGGGTGGTGGAAGAGTATAAGGTAGAAAGATTCGACATGGATCCGTCGGATTCTTACTTTGATCTGTTGATTGATGTTTTAATCAGTATTAGTTTCGATTTTGAGGATGATCAAAACCGGTTTTTTAACATTGTGGCCAGGTACAGACCGAACTCAATCTATAGTCAGATGTACTCCGATTCTGTCTATGATAATATCAAGACCACAATAGAGTTCCCATCTGCCTTTTCTTCGATACGAATTTCAGATGGAGATTTTGTTGATCTGAGAACTCAATCTGATGCAACTAAGTTATTGGTCAAGGTACAGGGAAGCCTGAGGCATACCAAGGTTGATCATTGTTCCATATACTTAATTGTTTCATCAATTACTCCAGATTATTTTAGTTATCAGAAGAAAACTCTCGACCAGTATATTGCCAGTCAGGATCTTTTTAGTGAACCTGTCCAAATTCCTGGGAATATTGAGGGAGGATTGGGTATATTTTCTGGGATTAATTCCAAAGTGGAACTCATTGAAATTAAGCCTAGTGTCTTTAAATAGTATTCTTTCTAACTTATTAGATTGCTGGTAGTCCTCCTTGCCATTTCCCCAGCCACAAAGTTACTTCGGTACGCCCGGAACGGTAACGGACTTTGATGCAGTGTTTTTTATTCTAATTTCCAAGTCCTTCGGGTTCCTTCAGTTTATTCGTCCGCTCATAACCTGACCGGAATCCTTGACCTTATCCGCCCGGCCTCGTGGTTCAGGTGCCGTCAAAAACGGCGGGCCTGATGCCATAAAAAACCCCAAAGGCATGGGTGAATTCTATGATTCATTTTACCAATCAGGATCCGGATTTCTGGATCCAGTTGAAGGGGCAGAATGCGAGTAAACCCCTCAGAGAAAAGATCCCGAACTCCATTGGAGTGAAAATAGATCCGGCCATCCTCGTGCCGGATTTTTTGTTTTATACTCTTGATTTTCTTTATGTTTCTGATGCATTCAGGCCTTATTTGTCCGGGTCTGTGATCCCTTTCATCACCCAAAGAAACATCCTGACTGTTTTATTGAAACACTGGTATGTTATGTGCCAAAACAAAACCGCAGGGCAGCGGTGCTACATTATGGTACACGATCTATTCAACTTCAACCTGGCCGAGATCACCGTAAACTATTCCACCAAGGTCAAAGCCGCCGATCGCCCCCGGGTCCGCTGCTCAAAAGATGCAGAAGAATTGCTGAGGAAGGTTTTCCCAAGCATGGAGCACGTCGAGTACTTTTACATCATTTGCCTGAATCGTGCCAACCAGGTACTCGGCTTTCACCAGGTCTCCAAGGGCGGGATCAGTGGAACCGTAACCGATGTGCGGGTGATTTTCCAGGTCGCCATCAAATCGAATTCGTCAGGCCTGATACTTGCCCACAACCACCCCTCCGGAAATCTTCAACCATCTGAAGCCGACCTGATGATCACAAGGAAGATCAAGGAGGCCGGGGCATTGCTGGATGTGACGGTGCTGGATCACATCATCATTGCCGATGAGGGATACTTGTCCCTGGCGGATGAGAATCTTCTTTAGAGCAAAGGCTCCCTTTTTAACAGATTTTACTTTTAGAAATTATTGTAATGACAAATTTCATCCAGAAATTCAGACAGTTGTTTTTTTAAGTGTTGATAACTTTTACT